>JBAVQS010000375.1:0-30001 GCA_049694275.1 Anaerolineae bacterium
CGAGCGGTACGCCGGAAGAGGTGCGAACCAAGGTGGATGCGTATCGTAAGAACGGGTGCACCTGCCCTGTGCTTTATCCGCTGGGCGACGATGTCCGGTTGATGATCGATACGTTTGCGCAGGAAAGCAAACAACTCCGGGACCCTGGTCACATCCCTGATGGTGTGTGACCATCTAGGGGCATTCGGGGTCCGTAGACAAGAAAATATACTTGTCCATCAGAGCTGTTTCTATTGAGACCTATGCTGAACTTGCAAAAAGTTTACAAGCCGGAGACACTTGATGAGGCTCTCGTGTTGCTCAAGACGCCCGGCGCGGCCGTGCTGGCGGGCGGGACAGATTTGATTGTGCACAGGCGAAAAGATGTGCAGGCGGTTGTCGACCTGAGCGGGTTGAATCTGGCCTATATGCGCAGCCAGGCCGAAGGACTCGCACTGGGCGCGATGACGACGCTGTCCGAGGTCGCGGGTTCGCCTATCTTGCATAACGCGGCGAACGGGATTGTGGCGCAAGCCGCGCAGCGAACCAAAACCAGCATCCTGCGCAACCAGGCGACGATTGCCGGGACGTTGATTTCCGAGCCGGCCGGAATTCTTGCAACCGCGCTGGTTGCGCTAGAGGCGCGCGTGATCAGGGCGCCGGCGGACGCGCCGGATGGCGACGGAAGGGGAGTGGCGCTCGTCGAATTCCTTGCAGGACGAACCCGGTTGCTCTCCGGCGCTCTGGTCACCGAAGTGTGGATTCCGGGCGCTTGCCTGGAGCGCACGGCTCGTATCGAAACGGTCGCGCGGACCCCGCAAGACAAGCCCATTGTCTCTGTCGCGACGTCGTTGCAGCTTGAATCTGGAATGGTGCGAGCGATTGCCATTGCGCTTGGAGGCGTTGGCGAATCAGTGTTAAGGGTGGTAGCGGCTGAGAACCGGCTATCAGAACAAAAGCTGACCGTCGAGGGGGTTGAGCAAGCGGCGCAAGAGAGCGCAGCAGATCTAAATCCATTCGCAGATTTCCGCGGGAGCGCAGAATACCGGCGCGAGATGGCGCGCGTCCTCATCGCGCGCGCCTTGAACGAGCTTTTGCCGTAAAAATAGGGCGAAAACCGTATAGGCAGGATGGGTTATGTCATTAACGGTTTCCAGGTGATAGAATAGGGCCGCGGGAACAAGCTGACATTGTAACTCCCCCGCAAGAACTTTCGGAGGAGTGAAATGAAACATATTTTCGGCGCCAGTTGGGGTAGAAATTTGGTGGCGGCGCTTTTGGCCGCGATTCTCTTTGCCCTGCTGGGCATCATTCTGAATACCCCGCGAACCGTAACCATCTTTGCCGCCGCGATTTTTGGAGCGCTGCTCATCCTGATCGTGCAGATTGGCGAAGTCATCCAGGTCCTCTGGGCAAGCCGAGGCGCCCAAACGGATATAGGCGAGGCTATGCTCGCCGAAGTGGAAACGCCGGCCGGACAAGAAGAGGTCAAGCGGATGTCTTTTAACTCGCTGCTGACAGTCGCCATAGTTCAAGAGTTGTACCTGACCCTTTTCAAGCGCGACCGTCCGCTCTGGGCTTTTGAGTTTCTTGGGATGGCGGAAGAGATCTTTTCCCCGCGCGATTACGGCTGGATCAACCGCTATCTGGAATGGGTGTTGATCATTCTGATCGGGGTACTGAGCATCGGCAGTGCGTTGCTGATGGGAATCTTTGTCTATCAACTGACCACGGCGAACGGGATCACTGTCGTCGCAATTGTGTCCACGGTAGCTGCCTTCCTGCTGGACTTGCTGATTGTCTTTCCGATCAGTCTTTTTCTCGGGAGCGTAATCCGGCGGATTTTTGTCCTCTATTCGACCCGGGCAAATCCACAGCATATCGGCGATTGAATAGACATGTACCAATCTGAATCCAGTGGATAGAGGTAAGGAATGAATGTTACGCTGACCATCAATGATGAGGTCAAAGCTTGGGAAGTTGTTCCGAATGAGACGCTTTTACATGTGCTGAGGCGCAACGGCTACTTTGGCGTCAAGCATGGTTGCGAGAACGGCGCGTGCGGCGCGTGCACGGTGTTGTTGGATGGAAAACCGGTCGCCAGTTGTGTCATGCTGGCGGCGCAAGCGGATGGCAAACAGGTCAAGACCATTGAAGCGCTGGGCGAGGCGGCCGACCAGGGGTGGCGACATACGGCCGGGCTTGACCGCCTGCAGCGGGCGTTTGTCGAGTTGGGGGCGCTCCAGTGCGGCTATTGCACTCCGGCCATGATCCTTGTCGCCAGAGCGCTCCTCGACCAGACCCCGCATCCAACCGAGGCGCAGGTGCGTGAGGCGCTCGACGGCGTCCTCTGCCGCTGTACCGGCTATGTCAAACCGGTCCAGGCAGTCTTGCAAGCTGCACGGGCGGAAGATGGGAATGGGGGTGAGGCAATCCCCCTCCCACTGGAGGCGTTTCGGACAGAACGGCAAGACCTTCCCCCGCCCGATTTCCCTGTTGCCGCTTCTTCTGCGCCGGCCAAGACCCAGTTGCCGCGTATGGTTGTTGCGCCTGTCGTGCCGCAGACCACGGTCGTCGGCAAGCCGGAGAGAAAAGTAGATGCGGCCAAGTTGGTGCAGGGCAAGCCGGCTTTCACCGACGATATCGAGTTGCGCGGCATGTTGTACGCGCAAGTCCTCTATTCGACGGTCGCCCATGCGCGAATCAAGTCCATTGACGTCTCCCGGGCGCGCGCCTTGCCGGGCGTGCACGCCGTGCTCACCTACAAGGACATCCCGCGCGTGGTCTACTCCACGGCCGGACAGTCCGATCCGATCCCGGGCCCGCTTGATAGCTTTTCGCTGGACAATAAGGTTCGCTTTGTCGGCGACCGGGTCGCGTTTGTCGCCGCGGAATCGGAGGAGATTGCCGAACGGGCGCTCGAATTGATTGACGTCGAGTATGAGGAACTGCCGGCGGTGATCGACCCCGGCGATGCGATGAAGCCGGATGCGCCTCGTATCCATGACGAGCCCGAGTACGTGAACTTTGCCGAATCTGACCCCTCCCGTAACCTGGCGGCGAACATCGAGATCGAAATTGGCGACGTGGAAGAGGGGTTCAAGCAGGCAGACCATATCTTTGAGGAAGAATATATCGTCCCCAAAGTCCAGCAGGTGAGCATCGAGCCGCACGTGGTGGTGACCTATTGGGATGAGGATGATCGCCTGGTCATTCGAACCTCCACCCAGGTGCCGTTCCATGCGCGGCGCATCCTTGCGCCTGTGCTGAATCTGCCGCCCAAGCGGATTCGCGTGATCAAACCGCGTATCGGCGGTGGATTTGGGGGCAAGCAAGAGGTGCTCGCCGAAGATGTGGCGGCGCACTTGACAATTGCGACTCGGCGGCCGGTGCGGTTCGAATATACGCGTCCTGAAGAGTTCATCGCCGCACGGTCGCGGCATCCGATGCGCGTCCGGGTCAAGACGGGTGTGAAAAAGGATGGAACCCTCGTCGCCAATGAGATGTACGCGCTGAGTGATACCGGCGCATACGGCTGCCACGCGCTGACGGTGACCGGCAACACCGGGCAAAAGTGTATGGGGCTCTACAACGCGCCTCATATCAAATTCCACGCTCACGTTGTCTATACCAACACCCCGCCGTCCGGCGCCTTTCGCGGCTATGGGGTGCCGCAGGGCTTTTTCCCACTCGAAGTGCACATGGAAAAGATTGCGCGGGCGCTGCATCTTGACCCACTCGAATTCCGGCTCAAGAACGCGGTCAAGGCCGGCGATGAACTGCCCACCTCCAAGGCGTGGAGCGAAGGGCGCGAGCCGCATCCCGAAATCATCGAGACCTGCGGCCTACCAGAATGTGTCGCTCAGGGCGCGGCCGCCATCGGGTGGCAGACGAAGTTTGGCAATGCTCAGTGGCATCAAGTTTTGGACAAACCCCATCTCCGGCGCGGGATCGGGGTGGCCTGTGTCATGCAGGGAACGGCGATTCCCTACCTGGATATGGGGGGGGCCTCGATCAAGATTAACGACGATGGCTCGTTCAACCTGCTGGTTGGGGCGACGGACTTGGGAACCGGCTCTGATACCGTGTTGGCGCAGCTTGCCGCCGAGGTTCTCGGTTGTCCGGTCGATGATATTCTCGTTTATTCGAGCGACACCGATTTCACTCCCTTTGACAAGGGGGCGTACGCGTCGAGCACCACTTATATCTCGGGCGGCGCGGTGGTCAAAGCGGCGCACCAGGTCGCAGACCAGATCAAGCGGGTGGCCGCGCGGCTGTTGAATGATCGCGGCCTTCAGCGGGGCGATGGCCAGTCCTCTGCCGTCAGGCCCCAGCAAATGGTTCTGCGAGAGCAACGCGCGTGGACCCCGGATGGCGAGAGTGTGACGCTCGCCGAGGTCGCGCTCGACTCGCTCCACCATCGCGACCAGCACCAGATTATGGCAGTTGCTTCGTTCGTCTCACCCAAATCGCCGCCCCCATTTGCTGCACAGTATGCTCAGGTGCTCGTCGATACCCGGACGGGGCAGATCACGGTCGAAAAGCTGGTGATGGCGGTTGATAGTGGGGTCATCGTTAATCCGGTGACGGCATCCGGTCAGATCGAAGGGGGCATGACCCAGGCGTTGGGATACGCTGTGTGTGAAGAGATGCTCTATGACGCGCACGGGGATTCCATCGTGCGGGAGTTGGGCGATTACAAGATATTTGCAGCAGACGAAATGCCGGAATTAGAGACGATATTCGTTGAGACCTTTGAACCTTCGCATCCCTTTGGACTCAAGGCAGTGGCCGAGATTCCGATGGATGGGGTCGCACCCGCCGTTGCCAATGCGGTTTATGATGCGGTCGGAGTTTGGATGAACCGGATTCCCATGACGCCGGAACGGGTCTGGCTTGAAATGCAGGCCCAGTCCAGGTCGTAAACCAACAACCCCGCAGATCGCTGCGGGGTTGTTTTTATGAATTCCTCACCATGCTTCCTGCGGACGTAAGGACGCCGGGGCGGGCGATGCGAACTCGTCGGCGGTTCAATCTTTGCCCTCCAACTATTCGACTATTCGACTCCCCGAAAAGATGTGACATATGTTAGATGAATTGGCCGATCGCACGTCCATTTTGTTTCGTTTTAAAATGAGCCGTCGGCTGAATAGGGTCTATGATAGAATCTATCATCCGATTATCGAGAGCAGGGAGGCAGGATGCGTTACAAACTATTAGGCCACAGTGGGTTGCGGGTTTCCGAGTTGTGCCTGGGGACAATGACCTTTGGCGAGACGTGGGGCTGGGGCGCTTCGCAGGACGAGAGCCGCAAGCAGTTCGAGCTGTTTGCGGGCGAGGGCGGGAATTTCATCGACACCTCGGTCAACTATACCGACGGGACCGCCGAAACCTTTGTCGGCGAGTTTTTGCGGGGCGAGCGCGAGCGGTTCGTCGTCGCGACCAAGTACACGCTCACCCGGCCGGATTCGACCGACCCGAATTCGGGCGGCAACAGCCGCAAAAACATGCGCCAGTCGGTCGAGCGCAGCTTGCGCCGCCTACAGACCGATTACATCGACCTCTTGTACCTGCACATGTGGGATTACCTGACGCCGGTCGAAGAGGTGATGCGCGGGTTGGACGATCTCGTGCGCGCCGGCAAGGTCCTCTACGTCGCCATTTCAGATTCGCCGGACTGGATCGTCGCCGAGGCGAATGCGCGGGCCGAGCTGCGCGGCTGGTCGCGCCTCGTCGCGCTCCAGATTCCCTATTCGCTTGCCGACCGGGCGGCCGAACGGGCGCTGTTGCCGATGGCGCGGCACTGGGAGATGACGGTGCTCCCTTGGGGGCTTCTTGAGGCGGGCATCCTGACGGGCAAGTTCTCGACGCCGGGGAGCGAGCCGACGCGCTTGAACCGCGCCGAACTCGAGATCAGCCCGCGGGTACAGGCAATCGTCGACGAGGTGCGGCGGATCGCGGGCGAGACCGGCCGGTCGATGGCCCAGGTGGCGATCAACTGGGCGCGCCAGCAGGGGACCGCCTCCATGATTCCGATTCTTGGCGCGCGCACGGTCGATCAGTTGCGCGACAACCTGGGTGTCCTCGAGTGGAGACTGTCGCACGAGCAGATGAAGCGACTGGATGCGGTCAGCGCCATCGACCTGGGGTTTCCGCACGGGTTTCTCGACGGCAATCGCTATGTGTTTGGGAGCACCTATGGCCTCATCGACCGGGAGCGGTGATAGCGGTGAGATAAAAGAAATCGCGGTCGTAGGGCGTTAGGAACTGGGACGGGGTCCCGACCATCTGGGAGAGCAGCTTGTCCGCCACCAGGTGGTTCGGGGCGATGTTCCAAAAGGTCACGAACCGGGTATAGGGGGCGTTAATGTCCAACTGCATCGCATAATAAGCGCCCGCATGTTGGAGGGCGGTTGCCAGCGCCTGGACGGTGAGCGATGGCCCGGCGGCATAGATGAGATAACGCCCATCGGCGGTCAGCCCGAGTCCGGAACGCCAGGTCGTGTCCAGGTTCTTGACCGTATAGCCCCACAATTGCGGGTTCTCTATCTGCACCTGGGGATTGATAACCCCATCGTCCACGAGCAACGGGCAGTTCTGCCGCAGGGCGATGAGATCGGGGGACCCTTTCAACTCGCTTCCCCATGCGCCCATCTGCACGCTCCCGTCGCGATAGAGCGCCACGGTCGCGATACCGTTCTGCGGCGGCAGAATCGTGATCCCGTTCGAGAACATGCCGTAAGCGCCGTTCACCGCCTTGAATCCGCCGTTAAAGGCGGCGACGAGATTGCCGCTCGTCTGTTGATCGAGCGGAATCATGCCGGGGCGGGGAAAAGGCGCGACGCCGCGCGCCGCAATCGGCTCGACCGATCCCGGCGCTAGGTGGAGGCTGGTGTTAGCAAGATCGATGCGTACGACCGCGGCCTGCGCATAGGGGCGCAGGGGGTCGGGCTGCAGGACGGTGCGCGCGAGGACGAATTGACCTGCTGGCGTGGGGCCAAAGGGTTGCCAGCCGAATCCGGATGGAATCGTCGGGGTTGCCGTTGCCAGGGCGGGCATGTTGACGCCGCCGTGCCGGCTCATCTGCAAGGCATCCGCTTGCGGCGTAGCCGTGGGGTCCGGGACGGCGGTAGGCGCCGGTGTCGGTGTGAGCGGGGCATCCACGGCCGGCGGCTCGACCGGACTGGCGGCGTCGGGCGTCTCGGTGACGCCACCCGTGGTCGCCCAACTGAGCTGCGGCTGTTCGTTACCCGTGCGGTAGCGAATCTGATTCAGGGCATCCTGAAATTGAAACGAAAGACTCTCTAGCTCGGCGACGGGTTCAGGCCCTACCCAGGCGCGCAGTTGATCGGCCACTGCCGCTCCGGCAGTCGGGGAGAGCGCGGGCAGGACGGCCAAGGTGACGAGTCCGAGCAGGCCAATGCCCAGGATGATCGCGGTAGCGGTCAGGATCATCCGTCGCCATTTTCGGGACGCGCGGGGTGTATCCGAATTTCGGACGTGCTTCATCTATTTCCTCCAGGAAAAAGCGAATCGAACAAGCGGTTGGACTCGCAGAACAGGTTGCCGAGAGGTTTCAAATAGATGGCACGGGGACGGGCTGAACGTACGCGAGCGTGCGACAGGAACGTAGAGTGGCTTGTGCGAATGTGACAGGTCAAGCAAGCGGCGGGGATTATAGCACAAGGTGTATCGCGGGGCAAACGCAAATTCGCGGCTAGTCTTGCCGCCGGCCGACCAGCAGATAGGTGCTCATCTCCCCCTTGCCCTTGACGGAGATGTTCCCGCGCGGCTGGAATGTGTAGCGGTCGCGTAACCGGCGGTAGACCTCTTCCGAGACCTGAATTTGCCCGCTCGGGCTCAGTTCCTCCATGCGGTGGGCGGTGTTGACCGTATCCCCCCACATGTCATAGATGAACCGGAGGGTGCCGACCACGCCGGCGACGACCGGGCCGCTGTGGATGCCGATTCGCACTTGCACGTCCGGCCGGGCGACCTTGGGCAGGTCCGCGAGCATGTCGAGCGCCAGGTCGGCGACGGCCGCCGTGTGTTCCGGGAGGATCCGGGTCATGCCGCCCGCGGCCATGTACGAGTCGCCAACGGTCTTTACCTTTTCGAGCTCGTGCTTTTCGACGAGCGCGTCGAATTTAGAAAAGATGCGGTTGAGCATGTCGACCACCGCGTTCGGAGAAATGGCGGCCGAGAGCGCGGTAAAGCCGACAATGTCGGCGAACAGCACCGTAACGTCCGGCCGGTAATCGGCGATGGTCGCTTCCCCTTGCTTGAGCCGGTCCGCCACCGGCGGTGGGAGAATGTTGAGGAGCAGCCGCTCTGATTTCAGTTTTTCGGCTTCGAGCTGCGCGTGCTGTTGCTCCAAGTCTTGCAAGACGCTCTCCAGCCGGTGATTGAGCGCGGCGAGGGCCTGTGCGTGGGCCTTGCGCTCGTCCATCTCGTGCTTGAGCCGGAGCGCCGACCGGACGCGGGCTTCCAGGTCCACCTCGCTCGGCGGCTTGGTGATATAGTCCATGGCCCCTGCGGCAAAGGCTTCGGAAAGGCTTCGCCCTTCGTCCGTGGCGGTGATCATGATAACGGGGATGTCCTCGAGCGCGGGCGTCGCTTTGATCTGGCGAGTGGCCTCGATTCCATCCATTCCCGTCATTTGAATATCCATGAGGATGAGGTCGATCGGTAGGGGAGTGCCTTGTGGGGGCGCGCCGCCCGTCACCCCCAGCATCTGGAAGGATTCCTGCGCCGAGCCGGCGATGTAAATATCGTGATAGCCCGCCGCCATCAATACGCTCTTGAGTCCCAGGCGTTGGGTGAGCGAGTCGTCGACAATCAGAATACTCATCGCGAAAGCTTTTTCTGCAGGATCTCCCAGGTCAGCGCGAGCGCCGGCTTGAGTTGGTCCAGCCTGTCCGGGATTCCTGCGGGATCGCCGTTTCTGGCGCACAGCTCGATCTCGGCGCAGAGCTGATGGACGGCCTGGGCGCCCATAAAGCCGCTGCTCCCTTTCAGGCTGTGGGCGATCTGTCTCACCTGGGGAAGGTCGTTTTGCTGGACGGCTTGTTCGAGGGCCGGCAGGAGCGTTGCCGATTCCTGGACAAAGGCATTGATCAATTCCGCGGGCGCGCCGAGTTGCAGCATGCGTTGCAGCCCTTTTTCGTCGATGAGCGGCGCGCCGGATGACGGGGCGGCGTCCGGCTGAGGCTGGACTGACGTTGTATCGTGCGCGGGCGTGGGCGCCGGGCGCTGCCTGCTGCCCGCCCGCATCAGCGCGGCGTACAGCTCTTCCATATAGACCGGCTTGCTAATATAATCATCCATTCCGGCGGCCAGGCACATTTCACGGTCGCCCCGGATGGCGTTCGCGGTCATGGCAATAATGCGCGGCTGGACTGGCCCATCGCTGCGAATGCGTCGCGTCGCTTCCAGCCCGTCCATCTCTGGCATCTGCACATCCATAAAGATCAAATCGTACGCCTGGCGTTGCAGCAGGTCAAGCACCTCCAGCCCGTTGGCGGCGACGTCGGCGCGATAGCCAAAGCGTTCGAGCATGAGCAGCGCCACTTTTTGGTTTACCGTGTTGTCTTCGGCGACCAGAATGCGCAGCGGCATGCGCTCGGCCAGGTGCGGGTCAAAGCTCGGTTCGGCGGTGGCCTGGGTCGGCTCGGGTTGGTCGCCGAGCGCCTGGATCAAAGTGTCGTAGAGCTGCGCGGCCTTGACCGGTTTGGAGAGAAAGGCGGCGCATTCGAGCAGCTCCGCCGGGCGATGGCCCAGCGAGGTGAGCATGACCAGGGGCATGTTGCAGCGCCCGCGGAGCCTGCTGATTTCCTGCGCCAGGGTCACGCCGTCCATCTCGGGCATGTGCATGTCGAGGATGGCAATGTCGAACAGGTTGCCCGCGTCGATCAATTGCAGCGCCGCGCGTCCCGAATCGACCACCGTCGGAAACATTTGCCACGTCTCGGTCTGCTTTTGCAGGATCAGGCGGTTGTTCGGATTGTCGTCCACGATGAGAACCCGTTTACCCTTGAGCACGCCGGGGGAAGTGATCCGGTGTTGTGTCAGCGCGGCCGGTACGGATTCGGCCTGGATAGTAAAATGAAAGATCGAGCCCTCGCCCAGCCCGGCGCTGGCCGCCCAGATGGCGCCCCCCATCAGCTCGACCAGGTGCTTGCTGATAGCCAGTCCCAGCCCGGTCCCGCCAAACCGGCGCGTGGTTGAAGCGTCCACCTGCGAGAAGGATTTAAAGAGCCGTTCCATTCCCGCTTCGTCCAACCCGATCCCGTTATCCTGCACGGCGAAATGGAGCACGTATAGCGGATTGTCGCCGGTCTCCTGCTCCCGGTATTCGACCTTGACCGTCAGGACGATGTCGCCCCGTTCGGTGAACTTGATGCCGTTACTCAGCAGATTGATCATCACCTGGCGCAGGCGGGTAACATCGCCTTTGATCGCCAGGGGCACGTCGTCCTCGATGATGCCGATGAGCTCCAGGCCCTTTTCGTCGGCGCGGGGCGCGAGCAGGTCGAGCGCCGATTCGACGCATTCGCGCAGGTTAAAGGGCTGGTTTTCCAGCTCCATGTGCCCCGATTCGATCTTGCTGAAATCGAGGATGTCGTTGATGATGGTCAGGAGCGCATCCCCGCTGTTGCGAATGCCCTCCACGAACTGGCGCTGTTCCGTGCTGAGGCGGGTGTCGAGCAGCAGGCTCGTCAGGCCGACGACCGCATTCATCGGCGTGCGAATCTCGTGGCTCATGCTGGCCAGAAAAGCGCTCTTGGCGCGATTGGCTTCCTCGGCGGCGTCCCGGGCCTGGCGCAACTGGGCCGTGCGCTCCTGCACCTGCGCTTCCAATCGCGCCTGGATTTCGGTATTGCGCCGTTCGCTCTCGGCGACAAAGACGCCCAACTCGCCGATGGTGGTATTGACGAGATAGGCGAGGACGTCGAGTGGGTCCCCCTGGTAATCGCGCTCCACCTGGACCTTGAGATTGCCCGAGGCGACTTGCATTAACGCGCTCGAGATCGCTTCCACCGCCTGGTTCAGGCGCTGCTGTTTGGCCTGGCTTTCTTGGATAATCTGCGACAGCTCATCGGCGACCGTGTTAAAGAAAAAGGCGACGGCGTCCCCTTCGTCGCGCGCAAATGTGCGCGGCAAGCGATAGGAAAAATCGCCCGCGACCAATTGCTGAAAACCTTCGACGAGTTGGGAGGGGAGTTCGCTCACTTGGCTACCTGAGAGTGACACCAGTCAAGCGCTTGCTCAAGCGTCGCAAACATCTGGGTCGGGACCCGCGGCTTGGACAGGCCGAGAAAGACGGACCCGACGGCTCGGCCAAAAAAGGTTCCTCCGACCAATGCATAGCAGGCCTGGAAGGAGGGGTCCGGCATGTCGCGATAGACCGCGCGCGCGCCGGCGGTCTGCTGCGCGATACTGTCCATGAAAATGACGACCCCGGCCCGCTGGTGCTTGGGCCGCAGGTAATCGAGCTGAATCTGGATGCTCGCTTTGGCGGTGGTCTCGTCGTCGGTGCAGCCCTCCGTCGGCACGACGGCGAGAATGGTGGGCTCGATTTCAAAAAATTCGGCGTTGGCGCTCTGACCAATCTTGGTCCACTTTTGGGTGTCGACGGGCATACGATTATTCTCCTTTGATGGTTTCGAGCCAGGCAATACCGCTGTCGATCGAGTCGACCATGCGGAGTGGGATGGGGAGCTTGGATAATCCTAAGAAAAAACTGACGACGGCCCGCGCCAGCGGGTTGCCCGCAACCATAGCGGTCCCGTAAAAAAGGTCGGGGGTCGATCGCTCACTATAGATTCGGCGGGTTTCGGCGTCCTGCGAGAGGATGTTGTTCATGACGACGACCACGCCGCATTTCTTGCCCAGTTGGCGCGCATAATTCTGCACATAGTCCATACTGGCGCGCGCCGATTCCGCGGTGTCTTTATAGCCGGGCGCCGGCGAGGCGACGAGGATATCCGGGCCAGCGGTCAGGTAATCTGTATTGTACAGGTTGGCGACATGTATGAGCTCGTGGGGCATGAGAATCTCCTTGCCGTTTGGGCAGTGAAGGGAATACGGATTATCCTCCTTTGATGGTTTCGAGCCAGGCGATACCGCTGTCGATCGAGTCGACCAGGTGGAGTGGGACCATGGGCTTGGATAGCCCCGTGAAAAAACTTCCGATGGCCCGCGCCAGCGGGTTGCCCACGACCAGGGCCACCCCGTAAAAGAGGTCCGGGGTTGCTCCCTCGGCGTAGACCCGGCGGGATTCAGCGTCCTGCGAGAGGAGATTGTTCATGACGACGACTACGCCGCATTTCTTGCCCAGTTGGCGCGCATAACGCTGCTGATAGTCGATGCTCGCTCGCGCCGATTCCGGGTTGTCTTTATAGCCGGGCGCCGGCGAGGCGACAAGGATATCCGGGCCGGCGGTCAGGTAATCCGTATTATACAAGTTGCCGATTTTGACAAGCTCATGAGGCACAAAAAACTCCTTGTTGGGTAAGTGGTGAAAGGAACCCGGACTGGCGCAAATCCACGCTATTATAATTCATAAGGCGGGGTATCACAAGACCCGGCCCGAGCGCGACAAGAGCAGGAGCAACGGGCGCCCGCTTCTCCTGCTCTTGTTCGTGCGCTTTGTTTCAGTTAATAGATGGGCAGGTACCGGTCAAGTTCCCACTGGCTGACGTCGATGCGATATTCGTCCCATTCGGCCTTGCGGCCTTCGATATAGCGGTCGAATAGCTCGGCGCCCAGGGTGGCCTTGACGATCTCGCTGCCGGACATTTCGCCAATCGCCTCGCCGAGGGATCCAGGCATGGCGTTGAGCCTGGACAGCCCCGCCGGGTCAAGGTGATAGAGGTTCTCTTCCGTGGCGGTCGGAACCGGGAGGTCGCGCTGGATGCCGTCGAGGCCCGCGCGGAGCATGACGGCAAAAGCCAGATAAGGATTCGCGCTCGGGTCCGGGCAGCGCAGTTCGATGCGCGTAGCGGTGGCCACGCGTCCGGGGCTAACCTGCGGGATGCGGATGAGCGCCGAGCGGTTGCTGCGCGCCCAACTGATATAGACGGGCGCTTCATAGCCGGGAACGAGGCGCTTGTAGCTGTTGACCAGCGGGGCGATGATCGCTGACATTTCGCGGGCGTGCAGCAACTGGCCGGCGATGAATTTCTTGGCGAGCAGGCTCAGACCATAAGCGTCATCGGGGTCGGCAAAGGCATTCTTGCCGTCCTTCCAGAGGCTCTGGTGTGTGTGCATGCCGCTGCCGTTAATCCCCTTGACCGGCTTGGGCATAAAGGTGCAGTAAAGGCCGTTGCGCTGGGCGACCGCCTTGAGGGTGGTTCGCAGTGTGACGGCATTATCGGCGGTGTTCAGGGCATTGTCATAGCGGAAATCGATCTCGTGCTGGCCGAGAGCGACCTCATGGTGCAGTGCTTCGACCTTGATGCCGAACGCGGCGAGGGCGTTGACCATCTGTCGGCGAACCGAGTGCGCGAGGTCTGTGCTGACGTCGAAATAGCCAGCCTGGTCGTGCGGTTCGAGTGGGACGAGGGTCCCGTCGGCGTGGGGCTTGAACAAAAAGAACTCGAGCTCGGGGCCGGTGAAATAGTCATATCCCAACTTTTTGGCCTCGGCTAGGGCGCGCTTGAGCACGCGCCGCGGGTCGCCTTCAAAGGGCTCGCCGTTGGGCCGGTACGAGTCGCAGATGACCCGCGCCGTGGGCACGTCCGTGTCCCACGGGACGACGGCAAAGGTATCGAGGTCGGGGTGGAGGAGCATGTCGCTTTCGGCAATACGGGCAAAGCCTTCGACGGACGAGCCGTCGAACCACATGCCGTGCTCGAGAATGTCATCCCACGTCCAGATCGGGGTGCCGACGCTTTTGGGGACTCCCAGCATGTCGGTGAACTGGAGATTGATAAACTGGATGTTTTGCTTTTGAATTAGATCGGACACGCGCTGAACTTTGTTCGCGTCGTGCATCATAATGGAACCTCCTTGTTGAAATAGGGCAAGCTATAGGTTTTCTTGCCGGGTCCGGAATTACCAAGCGTACAAATCAGGTCGCTATCGTTTCAAAATCGATCTATGCACGAACTGATTATATACCAATTACTCTTCAGCCGGTCCAGCCCATTCGCGAATCTGTTCGTAATGCGCTCGTTCGTCCTTGATTTCAGCGACCAAAAGCCGGCCGATGGTGACTGGGCTGCCATCATAGGTAATGCCGTGATTCCGGGTGAATTCGTCTTGGGGAACGGTATCGAGAAAGGCGAGGAGTTGCGCGTGCGAATCTTGGACCGCGTTCAGTAACTCGGTCCAGTCTCCCCGGTTATACTGCATGACAAACTGCCGGTTGAGCGTCTTCCAGTCGGCATCGCGCAGATGATAGAAACTGGGGAGCTCGCCCACCAGGATGTCTTGGCTGGCTGCCAGCAGGGCAATATCCCAGCCGATGAGATGCGCCATCAAATCGCGCAGTGACCATTCGCCGAGAAACACCTCTTCCCGTTTGGTCGGCGGAAGTGCGCTTGCAAGATCGAGGATTCTAATCCGCATAGAGTCCAGATCAGCCAGGATGAAATCCTTGCGCGTGATAGGTGCACGCGGCGGCCGGTCAGGTGGAACGTCCGGGCGAGTGGATAGAAAGGGAAAGACAGAGTCTTTCATTGCCGGTTGAATAGGCGGGCGGGTACGGCGTATATGTTTCATGGGGTCACCTTTCCTTGAATGTCCGTCTGGCGGGCGACTGGCCGGGTCCTGCTACCGATAGATACAGGTTTAATCCTGCTTTGCTTTCAGCCCTTCCAGCACCTTCCAGGGCATGAGCGGAAAATCGTTGAACCAGACGCCGGTCGCATCGTGCACGGCGGCGATAATGGCGGCGGGGAGGGCGATAAAAGGCATTTCGGCCATCCCGCGCGCGCCCCAGGGGCCGTTGTCGTCCGGGTACTCGAGAATGACCGAATCGATCCTGTCGGGAATGTCGAGGACGCCGGGAATGAGATAGTTGGACATATAGGGGGTGAGGACCCGGCCGTCCTTCATTACGAAATTCTCGGTGATCGCATAGCCGAGCGATTGGATGACGCCGCCCTCAATCTGCCCCTCGACCAGCTTGCGATTCAGCGCCTTGCCCACATCGTGCGCGCTGGTGACCCGGAGCACCTGCACCTGTCCGGTCTCGGTGTCCACGGCCACCTCGACCGCCTGCGCCAAATAGCCATAGGCGATGTTTGGCTTGCTGTGCCCGTCCTCGGGATCATAGGGGTCGGTAGGGGGGGCGAGGTAAGTGTATTCGGCGCGGGCGGGGCGCTCCTCATTGCGCCAGTGTTCGAGGGCGAGCGCGGCCGCGCCCTTGATGGCGTTGCCGCTCATGTAGGTGAGGCGCGAAGCGGAGACGCTGCCGGAGCTCTGCGTCACCGCGGTGTCGCTCACGACGAGCTTGATCTTGTCGAGCGATAGGTCAAGCGTCTCGGCCGCCGTCTGCTGCATGACGGTGTGCGCTCCCTGGCCGACATCAGCGCCCGCCTGAAAGACAATGGCCTGCTCGATCTCGCCCGCACCGTGGAGCTCGACGGCGGCCCAGCTATTCTCTTGATAGCCGAACGAAAAGCCAATGTTCTTGAACCCTGAGGCGATGCCGCGCCCGAGCTGAATGTGCGGCCGGTCGCTCTCGGGTGTTGGCGTGTTCCAGCCGAATTCTTTGGCGCACGCCTCGGTCACCTCGACCAGCGAGACGGGGCCGCCGGGGAGCGGGGTCTGAGTCGAGAGGAGGCTGCCGGCGCGGAGGAGGTTCTTGAGGCGCAGCTCGACCGGGTCCATACCCAGCTTTTCCGCCAGCTTGTTCATCTGGGATTCGGCGACGAAATGGCCTTGCGGCGCGCCAAAGCCGCGAAAGGCGCCGCCCGGCACGTTGTTGGTATAGACGGCGAAGGCATCCACCTTGACGTTAGGAATCTCGTAGGGGCCTGTGCAGGTGAGCGTCGCATTGCCCAGCACCTTGGGGGAGGTGTAGCAATAGGCGCCCGCATCGGCAATCAACTCGACTTCGGCGGCGACCAGCTTGCCCTCGCGCGTCGCGCCGGTCCGGGCATGGATAAACATCTGGTGGCGCTTGCAGTGTCCCTGGATGGATTCCTCGCGGCTCCAGATGATCTTGACCGGGCGGTTGAGCTTCCAGGCGGCGAGCGCCAGAATGATCTGGACGGACATGTCCTCGCGTCCGCCGAATGCGCCGCCGATGGCGGGGTAGATAACGCGGACCTTGTCGAGGGGCAGGTCGAGGGCGTGGGCGATCTGCTGCTGGTCCTCGTAGGTCCACTGCCCGGCGACGACCACCGTAACGCGCCCTTCCGCGTCGATGTACGCGAGCCCCGCCTCGGGCTGCATAAAAATGTGCTCTTGCATGGGCGTGTGGTAGGTCTCTTGTACGATCACATCGGCGCCAGCCAGGCCCTTTTCGACATCCCCTTTGCGGATGCAATAACTTTTGAGGATATTGCCGGGATGGTCGGCGTGGAGAAGGGGCGCGCTCTCCTTTATGGCCTCTCGTGGGTCATAGACGCCGGGCAGGTCCTCGTATTCGACCTTGATCAGGTCACGAGCGTGGGCGGCGTGCTTTTCGGTTTCGGCGACAACCAGCGCGACCTTGTCGCCGATCCAGCGCACAATGCTGTCACATAGAACGGGATTATCAAAGATGCCCAGCCCGTATTCATTGACCGGAACATCCTTCGCCGTCAAGACGCAGACGACGCCGGGGGCCTGTTCAGCGCGGGTCGTGTCGATCTGGTTGATGCGTGCAGAGGGGCGGTTGGCGAAGAGCACCTTCATCCACAACTGGCCGGGCATGTCGATGTCGCCCGGAAATTTTGCCTCGCCCGTCACTTTGGCTCGCGCATCGACGCGCGTAATCGATTGTCCCAATCTGCTCATCATTTCACCTTGGATTTGAGGTTGCCCCTCAAGATAGAGTACTTGCCGCCTCAATCGCCTCTACGATCTTGTAGTAGCCCGTGCATCGGCACAGGTTCCCCGTGATTGCCTGTTGCACATCCGCATGGCTCGGTTGGGGATTCTCCTCGAGAAGCTTGGCGCCGCTCATGACGAGGCCGGGGATGCAATAGCCACACTGGACGGCAAAGTGATCCACAAAGGCTTGCTGGACCGGGTGCAAGTGACCGTCCTGCGCGAGTCCCTCGATGGTCTCGATTTTCGCGTGGTGCGCCCGCGGGGCGGGGACGAGGCAGCTCATGACCGCCATGCCGTCGAGGTAAACTGTACAGGCGCCGCACTCGCCTTCCGCACACCCTTCCTTGGTTCCGATGAGGCCCAGATCTTCGCGGAGCATTCGCAAGAGGGTCTTGTCGCTCGCGTTTTCGACCGAATATTTCTGCCCGTTGATGGTTGTCTCAATCACGTCTTTTGCGCGGTGGACTTCTGTGGCGTGTTCGTGCGGTTTATAATGGCCGTCGGTTCCGCCCCAGAGGAGGACCGGTTTCTCCGGCAGGTCGCGCTCGTTATCACGAATCTGGCGGAGCGCGCGGGCAACCAGGACGCGAACCATGTCACGGCGGTACTCGGCGGGGCCGCGCACATCGTCGATTGGTTTGGCGGAGTGGGTTGCCATCTCGGCGGCCTCTTCAATCACCGCGTCCGAGAGCCACTGGCCGACCAGGTACTGTTCGGCGTCGATGGCGTTGACGATGGTTGGCGCGACCGAGCCCAGAGTGATCCAGGCGTTAGATATCTCGTCGTCCTCAAACTCGAGTACCACGGCTGTGTTGACTACCGAAATAGCCTGGGCGCGGCGCAGGCCCAGCTTGATAAAGGTTCCCCGGTCCTTATAGGACATTTTCTGGAACGCGATCTCGACGAGCATCTCGTCCGGTTCCATGGAGGTCTTGCGCACGCCCTTGAAAAAGTCGCTAAAGGGAACGACGCGCTCGCGCCGGGCGCTCTTGAGCTTGACCTCGGCGCCCATCGCCCATAGAGGCGTGATGGTGTCGTTCGCGGGGGATGCGGTAATGATATTGCCGGCAATCGTGCCCCGGTTGCGAATCTGGGGCGCGCCGACCTGCCAACAGGCGCATACGAGGGGATAGGCAAGCTCGCGAAGGAGCGAGGAGGCGACCGCCTGGTTATGCGTGACGCCCGGGCCGATCCGCACATAATCGCCGTCCTCGCGAATGTAATCCATGTTCGGCAGCCGGCTGATGTCAATCACCGCTTGAGGCGCGCGAATCTTGCGCTCTAGCTCGATGAGCAGGTCGGTCCCGCCGTTGATGATGCGGGCGTTGGCGCCGTATTGTGCAAGTAACTGCACTGTCTCGTCAACCGTTCGGGGTTGAATGAAGGTTTCCCACATGATAGGTAAACAGGGAGACAGAGAGACAAGTAGCCAGGTAGGCAAGGTAATAATTCGTTCCCTGTTTACCTGTTTTCTTGTCTACCTGTCTACTTTATACGTGTTTCCTTGATGATTTCGGCCATGATGCTGACTGCGATCTCCTGGGGTGTTTCGGCGCCAATGGGCAAGCCGATGGGGGCATGAATGCGCCCCAGTGTTTCTTCCGGGATGTTTTCGCTTTTCAGGATATCATAAACGGCGAGCACGCGCCGCTTGCTCCCCAGCATCCCTATATAAGCGGCCGGCTTGTTCATGATGGCGCGCAGGACCGGGGCATCCATGGTATGTGCGCGGGTGACCAGGACAATATGGGTCTGTGGAGTAATGGCAAGGTTCGCCAGTTCGGCGGCCAGGTCACCCACACAGAGCTCGTCGGCCTGAGGAAAATTCTCACGCGTCAGTAGCTCGGGCCGATCGTCGAGGATCACAACGTGAAAGCCGAGGAATTTGCCCAACTCTGCACACGCCGCACCGACGTGCCCGGCGCCGATAATGACCAGGGTCGGCGCCGCGACGACTGGCTCGACAAAAATCTCCATCTCGCCGCCGCAGATGAGTGGGTCGCCCCGCTCTTGATTCGATAGCGTCATGTCGAGATAACGGGGTTTGCCATCCTGGATGGTTTCCTGCGCCGCGTGGATGACCCGGGCTTCCATCTCGCCGCCGCCGACCGAGCCGGCGATTCGGCCATCGGGATAGATGAGCATTTTGCTGCCGACATTACGCGGGCTCGACCCCATCGTTTTGACGATGGTCGCTACCGCCACCGGCCGGTTCTGCTCGATTGCTTCCGCCAAAGCGTGATAAAACGAATCCATAGCTCAATCCAATCAGGCTCAATCAGGACGCCGGCGTGGCCGCTGCGCTGGGCGTTGGCGACGACGTTGGGACCGCCGTGCCGGGCGTCGGAGGCCGCTCCGGGAGCACCGTGCGTGGAATGCATTCAAAATTTTGGAGCAGTGTGGTAATCCGGGTGTTTTGTGGATCAAGTTGCGCTGCCTGGCGAAGGAAATCGCAGCCGGACCGCTGGTCGTGTTGAATCACCAATTGACCGATACGAATCAGAATATCGGCTTGATCAGCGGCGCGTCCCTGCTTGGCATAGATCGCGGCAGCGCGCTCGTACTCGGCCTCCGCCGCCCCATCATCCTCCTGGGCGTACAGGTACCCCCAGGCCAGGACCCGATGAGGCTCGGCTGCTTCGGGATAATCGCGTGACAACTCCAATAGGCGCGGGCGCGCACACTCAAACGCGGCCTTGTGATCGGCGCGGTTGCCATCCAGGTCTTTGATCTGGCTAACACCCCAACAGTCATTGAGGATTTTCTGGAGGACAACGCCGGCTGCAGGGCCTGGCGTCGGTGTGGTCGCCGTTTCTGCAGTGCAGGCCGCCAGGAGCGCCAACGCCAGCAGCGCCGCGCCGTATAAACAAATTCTCACGTTAAATTGCGCCATTCCTATACATCCGCCAGTGAAGTTATCCTTATCCTAACATTCATGCTGCTATCCGTCAAAAATTCATCGCCGGGGCGTTCGTTTTGGACTATAATCCATTCATGGCTACGCCGCGCCTGGTGCTCCGTTTTGTCCGTTTTTTTTACGCGCACTTTTACAATCGTCTCGCCTTTACCTATGACCCTGTCAGCGCGCTCGTCTCGCGCGGCGAGTGGCGCGCCTGGACCAACGCGGCGCTGCCGTTTATCCGCGGGCCACGCGTCTTGGAAATTGCCGTAGGCACTGGCAATCTGCAGCTTGATCTGCGCCGTGCTGGATTCTCCCCCTTCGGGATAGAATTATCCCCCTATATGCTTGATATTACGCGGAAAAAGCTCATCGCGCGCGGTGATACCCTTGCGTTAACACGCAGCCGGGTACAGGCGCTTCCCTTTCCCGATGCGAGTTTTGATTCGCTGGTTATGACCTTTCCCCCCGGTTTTGTCGCCGACCCGCACGCCGTATCCGAAATGCGGCGGGTGCTGGCGCCTGGCGGCTGCCTTCTCTGGGTGGATGCGCCCTATCTCTACCCACGCGATCTCTGGTCACGGTTCCTCAACGGGTTGTATCACTGGACGAATAGCGGGTCTACGTCCCGGTCGGGGAAAGGCCTGAGCCGGGCGAGCCGATCTGAATCGATGGAAACGCTGGACAGGATACTGGAAGAGTGGCTCCCACGAACAGGATGGACGTGGCGCGTTGAGCGAGTGGAACGAGTGGCGAGTCAGATTCATGTGCTGATTGGCACGCGGCAAGAGCCATCATAAACTCAATGCACCTCGATTTGAGCCAATTCAACAAAGTCATCTCCGCTCTTGACCGATAGCCGGTCCCCGCTCTCGGGCTCATACCATCCTGCGCGTATCGAATAGACACCGGGCGCAAGGGTGGCGGGGAATTTCAGCGTAAAGCTCTCCCGTTTCATCTCATTGGCGGCCCATCGTGTGGTCGGATAAGGCGCTGCATCTTCCCCGAACCCAACGCGCGGGGCATGGTCATCCTGCGCCGGCACGCTACCCTGAGTATCTTCAAGGTGTACAAATGCCGTATAGTTGAGGTCCAGTTTCCGCTCTGCCTGCCACACCAGGTCCAGCCCCAGTGTATCGCCAGCATGCAAAGTTCTAGCAGGTATGGCAGTCCATCCGACCAACTTCAACTGCCCGTCGAAATCTACCTCACGCTGGCGCGACAGCGGCGCGGGTTGATACACTTCGTAGCGAACATTCTGGTAGGAGAGCCGGTAGCCCTCATCGAGGGCCGACATGAACTCGCGTGTGAAATTGCGAAAGTGGTCTACATCTTCGCGCGTCCCTCTGTTCAAGATCACCAGTGGAAAGTGACCTGCTTGCAAATTTTCCAACTCCCAGTGCTGGTTCCATGCGCCAGCTCGCGCTAGGCTGCTGTACTGAAACGTGTAATAGTCCACAGGTTTACCGTTTGTGACCAGGAGCCCCATGTCCTCCGATATCACCGTGCCTGGCATGTGTGCAACAAGCGATGAGATATTCTGGTTGCCGGTCCGCACCTCGTCCATGAGCTGGCGCGCAATCGCCGGATCGTGCTTGTCCCAAAAGAGCATGAGCTGTACCAAGAGCGCCACCGGAAGCCACCACCTGGCTGATGGCCTGTGCTCCCACCCCGCGCCAATTGCAATCCCGGCAAACAGGCAGACGACGACGACGGCCTCGAATAGGTAATTCTCCCACGCGCCGACCCGTCCTGCCAGGAGCACCGAACCGATTGCGCCGGCGCCGTATAATTCAAGAACACCAATGCGGCGAGCGCGGAGGCGCGTCGTCCAGCCCCATACGGCAAGGAGAATCAGTAGAAGGTAGGTTGTCACAAATTCGCGTGCCAGTGTCAGGAACGTATCCCATAACCAGAGGGTGGCATTCGAGGCGACCATGCCAAATATAAAGCCGCCGCTCGTCCACCAGTTGAGGAGCGTCAGGATGAGCATTCCACTCGCGCCCAGTACTAGTGTCCAGAGGATTGCCATCCGCCGGTCCCGTAAAAAGATAGCAACAGCCGCCGCGGCCGGGGCGACAAAGAGCGAGTGCTTGGTATAGAGAGCGCAAAGGAAGAAGAGGGCCGCAAGTCCCAGGTTCCAAGTCGCAGGTTGCAGGTTCCTTGCCTTTCCCATCGCCCGGTTCGTGTCCCTTGCCGTTGGTTGGCGGCGTGTGGCCTGTAGTGTGTGCCCTGTGGCGTGTGCCCTGGGACCTGTGCCCTGCCATCGCCAGACAAAAAACAAGCCCGCGACGGTAAACGCCAGACCAATCAAGTCGATGCGAAAGAGGGGAATCCAGTGATAGATAAAGGTGGAACCGAGAAAAAGGAGCGCGGCGATAGATGAGATGAGCAGGCGGGGGGGGCGCGCCAGCCCCCGTATCTCGGTTTTCACAATGCGAAAGAGAAAAGCGGCGACGATGAGGGCAGATGCGAAATTGAGCCAGCGTCCGCCGGTATAGCTATCGCCAAATAATACGCGAAAGGGCGCGGCGAGCAGCATGGCGAGCGGCGGATAATTGCTCGATGCATAGGGGAGTCCTTCGATCCCCTTGTAAATTGAATGTCCGAGCGCCAGTTCGCGAGTGAACCAGAGGACGATGCCCTCGCCGTAATCGAGCTCGTAGGGGAAAAAGATTCCAGAGAGCGCCAGCCAGAGGGTGAGCCCGAGGTAAAACAAGAGTCCGAGCATGACGCCGCCCCACAGGACGCGCAGGAGAATTCGAGCGTGTGGCATCTGCACCATATTAGCATTGAGGGACGGTCTCGTCAAAGAAACGGACGTTTGCGCTTTTTTGCGCTGTCTCCCATTCTTGCTATAATGCCCGCACGTTTACTCGCAATGGAGAGACCCATGTCGCTATTCCACCCCCGTTCGTTGCGTGCGTCCATCCTCGCCCTCTTTAGCGCACTCCTGCTTTTGCTCGCCGTTGCCTGTAGCGCTCCCCCAACACTGGTCGCGCCAACGCCACGCATTGTCGCAGTCGTCATTACGGCGACGCCGTCCGACACGCCCACCGAACAGCCGACTGAGACGCCGAGGCCAACCGAGACGCCCACCGCAACGCCCACGCTGACGCCGACATCGACGCCGTCACCCACGCTCAAGAGTCCACCCAAACCGCCGAGCGGGGGCGCGGTGGGGTCGGATGTCCGGTTCATGGGGCAATTGATTGCGTATTTCTCAAAACTGGGCCCCTATCCTCCCGAGCCGCCGATCGCGCGTCCTCCCAATGTGGATCCGCTCACCGGGCTTGTAGTCGATCCCGTACTCTTGCAGCGCCGGCCGATTCTCGCGCGTTTGGGGAATGATCCGCAGGCGCGGCCGCATGCCGGGCTGAATCAGGCGGACCTGGTTTTTGAAGAGATGATTGACCAACAGCATGGCTTTTTTTCTGTCACGCGCCTGACCGCCGTCTTTTTGGGGCAGGATGCAACGGTTCGTCCGTTCCGGAGCGCGCGGCAGGTGAACGCCAGCCTTCAGCCGATGTTGAACGGGGCGCTGGCCCATTCCGGCGCGGGCAAAGGCGTGCGCTTTTTGTTCTCGAATCTTCCATGGGGCACGCCCCTGACCAAGAGCCTCAATCTTGACGACCTGTGGTTTGGTTCCAGCTATTGCCTGATTGGAAACTATTGGGTTACACGCGTGGCCTCGACGACCGAGCATATTCACGAGACCTTGAAAGCCAAGGGGTTGGATCAGGCGGCGCCCTTGCGCGGCTTTGATTTTTCGTCCACGGCCCCTGGAGGAGCACCCGCCAGCAGTGTGGCGCTCGACCACCAGCCCTGGCCCATTACGACCTCCTCGGTCCAGTGGAAGTACGACCCGGGCTCGGGACGCTATCTGCGCTTTTCGCTGGGCGCGCCGCATAATACGCAGCAATATCCGCTGAATGGGAACTGGGGCGGGGACTGCACGCCGGGCGCTGTGACGAGCACAGAACAGGTGAGCGCGGCAAATGTCGTCGTGCTGAACGCCGAGTACGAGCCGACCGACGCACGGGACTTTACCGAAGACTCGCTCGGATCGACGAGTGTCTTTATCGAGTTGACGGGCAGTGGGACGGCGCGGATTTATCGTGATGGTGTGCAGATCGTCGGGACCTGGCAGCGTCCAACGTTGCAGCACTTTTTTCGATTCGTCGATGCCGGTGGAAACGTCATTCCGCTCAAACCGGGCAACACCTGGTTCGAGATTACCTCGCTCGGCTATACCCCAACGGTGAAATAACAACTTGCGGTATTCGCCCCGCGACGGCCCTATTTGGGTGTAAAATAAGGCCATCGGGGATTTACGTGGCAAGATGGCCGGGAGACGTTTTGCTCGATCGGGAGTATCGGGTAAAGGTTCTTGGTATGGATTAGGTCTGGTCAGGGAGGTCATCATGATCGCCTGGGCTTGTTCAGGGGGAGGCAATCGAGGTCCGGTGCAGGTTGGCGCCATGCGCGCACTATTCGAGGCAGGGATCGTTCCAGGCATGCTGATTGGGTCGAGCGCGGGCGCGCTCAACTCGGCCTTTCTCGCAACAGATCCCACGCCCGCGGGCGTGGAGCGACTCGCACAAATCTGGCTCAATACGACCGGCTCAGATATTCTGCCTGGTAATTTTATCACCTATATCTGGAATGTCATTACAGGCGCCGATGGACTGAACGGTGATGCGGCGGTTCGGCGCTATTTTGCGCGGAACATTCCGGCGGAGATTCGTACCTTTGGCGACCTCAAGATCAAGCTTTATATCACAACGGCTGACATTGAAACTGCGCAGCTCTATCTGTATGGAGATGATCCGACCGCTCCGCTTTTAGATGCGGTGCTATCCAGTTCAGCGCTTCCGCCGGTCTGGCCGCCGGTCATGCTCAAGAGCCACCAGTATGTGGACGGGGGTGTTGTGGCGAATGTGCCGATCAGTATTGCCATCGATAAAGGGGCGGATACGGTCTATGCTTTGGATCTGGAAGGCGGAGCGCCCTATCCGGTAGTGCACGGCGTCTATAATATCGCGATGCGGACGATCACGGTGCTTGTCTATCAACAGCTCTTGCGCGATATCGACCGGGCCATCCGGTTTTCCAAGATCACGCTGCACCATCTCTATCTCGGCGACATTTTCGCGGGAATACCCTTGCAGGACTTTTCACATACCGCAGAGATGATTCAAAAGGGGTATGAGCGCACGCACGATTATCTGGCCCACCCGACGCCGAATCAGATGACGGGGCAGATGCAGGCCGCCGCGGCGCCCGAATTTTGCCCGTCTGGCGCCGTGCTGTATCGTCCACCGTTCGTCTAACAATACGAGTCGCCATTTATGCCGCGGCTGGCGCGTGTCACTCGCACACAAGTCGTCTTGCGCATCAGGCCCGGGTTGCGTCGGTGTGTCCGGGTACGTGGTTGCGCTCGGACGCGGTTTGGCATATTATTCATGCACTTTACACTAGCCGGAAATGGGTGATGCCGCTTATCCTCTCGCATTTGTATACTGAGATGTACGTCATGCTAACCTACGGCAGAGTCTAATTGCCATGTTTCTCATTGGTCTAACCGGAAATATTGCTTCAGGCAAAAGCACCGTTCGTCGCATGCTCCAGGAACTGGGGGCGCGAACGATTGATGCCGACGCCCTTGCTCATGCCGTCCTCGTGCCGGGAACTCCGCCCTGGCGCACCGTTGTGGATACTTTTGGCATGGACATTCTGAATTCCGATGGCACGGTTGATCGGAAAAAACTGGGCAGGCTGGTATTTGCTGACCCGGCCCGGTTGCGCACGCTGGAAGCAATCGTTCATCCGGCCGTTCGGACGCAACTGGGCTTGCTATTGCGAGATGCGCACGAGGATGTCATCGTCATTGAAGCGGTCAAGCTCATCGAAGGGGAGCTGAGCCGCTATTGCGATTCAGTCTGGGTTGTGACGACGCCACCTGTGGAAGCTGAGCGCCGGCTGGTGCAGGACCGGGCGATGAGTGAGGAGGACGCGCTTCAGCGGTTGGCCGCGCAACCGCCATTAGAGGCCAAGCTGAAACGAGCGGATGTGGTGATTGACAATAGCGAGGGAATTGAGGGGACTCGCCTCCAGGTCATGCGCGCGTTTGTTGAATTGGATACAAGTAAGGCGACGGACAAAGGCGCAATCCTGGCAGCGCTGCTCGGCGTACAACCAGCCCTCACGGCTATCCCTGCCCTCCAGCCTCAGCTTGAAGCGGAAAAGGCCGCTCCAGTCGCCCTCCCGCCGCAAGTGGCGCCGATTGCGCAACCGGTTGAGGAACTGCCTTTGGTATCGCAGGAACAAAGGGGCGCAGCATTGCTGGAAACTGCACCGGCAGAACAACCGGCCGCGGTAGCGCCGGCCGAAATGATAACGCCGCCGCCCGCGTCCGAGGCCCCACCAGTGCCATCGGCTATTTCTCAGCCTGCCGAGGAACTGCAGGCTCGACCCGAACTTCGAGTCGAGCCACCGCTTACGCCCAGCACGCCCCCGGTTCTAGCGCCGATTGCGAAACCCGAAACTGCCGCGCCACCTCCAGAGCCGAAAACGCCACAGCCGCCAATGTCACCGCCCGCGCAGCCGGTTACCCGGCCTCAAGCACAACCGGTCCAACCTGAAGTACGAAAGGTGCCGCTCACCCAACCGCCGGCAACACCGCCTGTCCAGGCGAAACCGCCCCAATCTGTGTCCAAGCCGCCGGCAACGGCACCCACTCAGGCCAAGCCATCCCAACCAGCGCCACAGAAACCGCCGGTCGCGCCATCGCCACAAGCACCAGGGGCAAACCCGGAGGCTCGGCCCCCGCAGCCCGCTCCGCTGAAACAAGCCCCACCTGCGACACAGCCCGGGCAATCGCCCGCGGCCAAACCGCAAGTGCCGCCTGCACAAGGCCAATCACCCAGGCAGATCCCATTGGCATCGCCGGTTCAGCCTCCTGCTGCTCGACCGCCTGCCCAGGCAGCGCCGTCCGCTGCAGGCCCCAAGCCCGAACAACCTGGCGTACGCCCACCGATGCCTGGCGGAGTCCCGCCTGTTAAACCTGAAGACGCGCCGGCAGTCCCAGCAGTCGCAAAACCGACGCCTCAGCCGGGTACACCAGCTACGCCCGCGTCGCGCCCTGCCCCCCGGCAGCGGACGCCCGAAGAGGAACAGCAGATACGAGCCTTGGTTACGCGAATCTCGATACGGCGCTCTCGCCCGGCGGACGCGCCCCTGCTGGGTAAGCTGATCGCCGCGGCGGAAGGATCGAAAACTCCGCTTTCGCGCGGGGAGGTGTTGCAGCGATTTGGTAAGTGGGGTTTTTGGCTGGCCGAAGCCGATGGTCAGGTCTGGGCGATGGCCACCTGGCGCGCCGAGAACCTGGTCGCCGTCTTGCGCGATCTCTGGGTTAGGGTGCCAGAGCTTGGCGCTTATGTTTATCCCAAGTTGTTCGAGGCGATAGAGTTGGAAGCGTCATCGCTCGTGTGCGAGGTCATTGCCATTATCGCCAACCCGAACAACGAAGCGGGCGCTCGCCAGGCGGTGATCGCGAGTGGCTTTACCGTTCGCACGCTCGAATCGCTTCATCCGGTCTGGCGGAGCGTCGCCAAGAGCGAACTGCGCGAGCGAGACATCCTCTATATCAAGCAGATTCGCGAACGGATGATCACGTCGCCAATTTGATTTCGGATTTGTCCGCATCTCAAAAAGTCTCTCAGGGGTTTTCTTTTATGACTGTCATTCGCTCGTTTGCTGGACGGCATCCACGGATTGTGGCGTGGATTGCACTGGCAATTGGCATGGTCCTGATCCTCCTGTGGGCCGCCAAGGATGTTGGCCTATTGCCAACACAGCTCCTTGCTTTATCGGTTGCAACGGTGGTCCTCGCCGGACTGTGCGTCTGGATCATCGGTTGGGAGGACGAGCCCGAGGAGACGAAAAGCACGTCCGAGAAATAGCGGCCATTCGCGGATCAAATTGCGTGGCTACGCTTGTCCATCCCTGATGTGATGCTCCCTTCCCCATGCGCGTCAACGAATTCTTACGTCTCGTCGCCGAGACCTCGCGTGCACAACTGCCCCAACGCCTGCGCCGTTTTAACGGCCGCTCTCGCTTTACCTTGATTCAGATCTATTACGACAAGCGTACCCTGCACTATGAGGTTTGGGTACGCGGCAAAGAGCGCTTGCTCGAGATCGGTCTGCATTTCGAGTCGGACCGGGAGACGAACGCCCGGTTGCTCGATTATTTCTCGGCGCGCGCCTTTGAGCTCAAAGCCGAACTGGGGGACCAGATCGAGGTCGAGCAGTGGACTGCTTCCTGGACGCGGGTGCACCAGTTGATGCCGTACGAACAACTGGACGCGGCGACGGCCAGCGCGGTGGGAGAGCGCCTGGCAAAAATGATTGAGGTCTTGCAGCCAATGCTGGAACGCTTCAAGGCAGGGGACCGCGTCAAGCCGAAAGACAGGTCATGAACCCCGAAATTGAACGCTGGCGGAAATACCTGCGTTATGATCCGACTCGCTTTCTGTTGGACGCGGAGGCGAACCCGTCGGTCTTTTTATGGTATTTGATTGATGTCGCACACCGGCCGGAGGATTCCAGCGCTGTGCGGGCTGCCCGCGAGCGTGTTCTTTATTCGACTCCGGTCCAGGAGATTTTCGCCGCGCAACAGCCGGAAGGTTACTGGGACCCGGTCGATTCGCTCGTCGAGCCGCGCTATCGCACGACCCTGTGGAACCTGGCGTTGTTGGCAGAACTGGGCATCCCGCGTGACAGCCGGCGGGCGCGGGCGGCCTGCGAGTTTGTCTTGCAAAATTTTTGGGATGCGCAAGGGCATTTTCCCGGGCTGGACGGCGTCGCCACCGGTTATCTCATTCACGCCCTCGCCTATTTCAACATGGCTGGGGACATGCGCGTGCAGCGCGCCGCACAGGCCCTTGCAGACCACGCCGCACGCGAGCCGGTAGCAGAAGAAATCCAGGTTGCCGCGCTCTGGGCCCTTTGCGAATTGCCGGATGTCGACACAATCCGCGCTCGCATTCTGGCGCGTCTGGGGGATTCACTCGCACAGCGCGCCGAGTTCGGCCCAATTACATTTCCCCCCTTTAATCCAAGCGATCCTCTTTTTATCCTCCGCGTTTTGGATACGTCACTCCTTGCCAGCCCGCGCCTGCACCCGATAGTGGATTGGGTGATACGAAAACAGAACGAGTGGGCGCAGTGGCCGCTTGAAAAGAGCCTTGGCGGCACACTCCTGCCACACCTCGAAGAGGAATCCCCGGCGAGCCGCTGGACCACGCTGAATGCCGTACGGGTGATTGTGCGACTCGTCGTCGGATAGTCGAGCCGTGGGTCATCAGGTTGTTCTCTCTCGATGATCGAACGATACGACTATCTGACCAACCGGCTATTTCTCCCAAGAAAACTTTCGGGTAAAGAGCGGCAGCGCCTCGACGGCCTGGATCGTCAGCTCGCGGTCGCCGTTGAACGAATCGTACCACGCGCCGGCCTCGCTGGCGCCCGACAACATCCAGTGGCAAAAGGCGAACAGGTAATCGGGCAGGGGATTACTGTTCGACATTTTACCCGATTGGAACCAGTTCATCACCGTCAGGGTATAATCCCGGTGCAGGGTCTCGTCGATAGGTGGAAAGCGATTGTCCTCAGCCGAATCGACCTTCCATCCCCCTTCCCCCACGATGATAGGCGGAATCCAGCCGAGCCGCCGCTGGAAAATCTGGGCAAAGATGACAAACCCGAGCACCCCGTTCGTGTCCTGCACGTAATCGGGGGGATGATTCAGTCCATAGGCATGCGCAACAAAAAACATCCGGCGAAAGATCACCTCTCCTTTGCGAGCATAGAGCTGGCTGATAAAATCGCGCAGGTGGTCCTCGTCCAGGAACTGAATTCCCGGATACCCGCCGGCGTTATAGACATCCTTGGTAGCCTGTAAAAGGTTGCCCATAAACAGGTTCCAGTCCGGGGACTGGCCTTCCCACTCGGCAGGCAGCTCGGGCTCATTATAGAGTTGCATGTAAGGGGGCATGCCCACGCGATTGAGGATCTCGATATCGCGGCCCCACCCATTATAGCGTTGAAAGGGGCGCAGGGTCTTGCGCCA
>JBAVQS010000376.1:0-6636 GCA_049694275.1 Anaerolineae bacterium
TTTCTCAAGAAGGTAATACACAGTCTTCTATTCACAAATCTCGGCCTGATGTCTTCCGTCAAATCGTATTTATCTCGACCCAGCTTCCTAATATCCCAGATCGTCTTTCGGGAGACTTGTCCAAATGCCTGGAAACGTTATGCACGGATAACCTACTGCCATTGATAGACTATGTCACCGCACGCTGCAACTTTTATTCGGACATGGTTCAAATTGGGCAGCCTGTTTACGATACATTCCCCAATCTAAATTTGAAATTCATTCGTAAAAGCTCTACCTATCGCGAATTTCTTGGTGAAATCTTGCAGCATGTACGAGATGCAGCCAGGAACTTTAAAAACTTTTGGCTTGATGTTTTAAATAGTGTTTTAGCAGATTCAAAAGAAGCATTCGAGAATGAAGGAGTATCAGAACTCGACCCTGATACACTTGACACTTTCATCGAATGGATAAATGGAGAATCGGATCAATTGAGAACTGTGCTATTAGTTTTAGAGACAGTTCACCCTTGGCAATCTTGGTTCAGTTTGGTGCGTCACATTGTGAAACGCCAGGATGTACCGCTTGACTGGGATGATTTAATGCAGGTTTTGTATCTAGGAAGCCATTGGGGGCCTATGTCAGCCTATTATAAGAAACAACTTGCCCTAATCCAGCAGCAGCACAGAGAAGATGATTCGCCTCAAATGTTGAGATTCCTAGATTTCGTGGAGCGCCAATTTGCAGAGATGATTGAACGTGAAGAGGAGCGCGAAAGCGAAGCGCGTGAATTTGAGGGTGAAGAAAATTGGTAGCAGGGATGGGTAACTTCATCCGCGTTTATCTGCGTCTCTGTTCTTGGCTTTGAAGATACAGACGATTTTGCTATCCATTATTGCGATTTCCAACCCCTGGTACAAAACTCTGCCGCCCACCCTATCGCAAAAAGGCGGATGACAACCCGGCCTTTTTCTGCTAGAATTTCCTCCGTTACGAACCTCTTGATATCCTGGCATGTATGATGCTGGCGCCTGATTTGCAGTCCTTGGCTGTACGGCGTCCGGGTGGGGGATAGAAGCATGTCTCAGAAGGAAATCGAAGTCATTCTCGCGCGACACCTTGCCAGTTATCTGGCGGTCCCGATGTTTATTGTCGATCCGAACGGAACGCTCATTTATTACAATGAGCCCGCGGAAGGGCTGCTTGGCTTGCGGTACGAAGAAGCGGGCGAAATGCTCATCGACGATTGGTCGACCCGGTTCACCCCGACCGACGACCTGGGCGCGCCGTTGCCTACCGATGCACTGCCCCTCGCGATTGCCCTGCGCAAGCGCGAGACGAACAACGGGCGGTTTTGGATTTGCACGCCCAATGGGCTAAAACGGCATCTGGAAGTGACGGCTTTTCCGCTTATCGGCCAGGAGGATCGCTATCTGGGCGCCGTCGCGCTGTTCTGGGAGTTGAATTCATGAGTAGTGAATTCAAGGTAACCTTGTGGGGGACACGTGGCTCGCTGGCGACGCCCGGAGCCGACAAGCTGGGCTATGGGGGCAATACTGCTTGTGTCTCTGTCCAGTCGGATGATGGCACGCTTCTTGTGCTGGATGCGGGAACGGGGATTCGCAATCTGGGACTCGTGTTGCCGCCGGACATCCGACGCGTCGATCTGCTTTTAACGCATCTTCATATGGACCATGTGCAGGGGATTGGCTTTTTTCGGCCGATTCGTACCCCAGGCGTGGATGTTCATGTTTGGGGGCCGGCGGCCAGCTCTCGGACATTAGCGCACCGGTTATCACGCTATCTCTCGCCCCCACTCTTTCCCGTCTATTTGCGCGAGATGGAATGCAACCTGCACCTGCACGAAGTCCCGTGCGGTGATTTCCAGGTGGGGCCGTACCAGATCTCGTGCGAGCATATCTGCCACCCTGATCCCAGCGTGGGCTATCGCGTCGCAACCGCCCGCGCCGCGTTTGCTTATCTGCCGGACCATGAGCCGGCGCTCGGCACTCGTGAGTTTTCCGTCGGGCGTGACTGGATCTCGGGATCGCACCTTGTCGAGAATGCGGACCTGCTGGTACACGATTCGCAATACACCGATGCGCAATACGCGCCGCGCGTAGGATGGGGGCACAGTTCGCTCCGGCATGCCATCCAGTTCGCGGCGCTGAACGGGGTCAAGGAGATGGTGACCTTTCATCACGACCCTTCGCACACGGATGGTCAACTCGATCAGATGCTGGATTCCCTCGTGCAGGAGATGCGCCCGCCGGTCAAAGTGACTCCCGGCAGGGAAGGGACGGCATTTGAATTATAGAGCGGTGGCGCACTTTTGTGAATATGCTCTGATGCACGGCCCCCTGAAAAGCGTATCTAGAGTATGAGCAATTCAATCAAGGGCACGATTACCCTGATGGGATCGGGCGAGATGGCCGATTCGATGAGCCGGGTCCACCGCAAGATTCTTACCGAAATCCAGGAACCTGTCCGACCGGTATTTATCGATACACCAGCCGGTTTTGAATTGAATGCCGACGAGATTTCGGCCAAGGCGGTCGAGTATTTTGCGCAGCGGTTTGCGCTGGACCTCCAGGTGGTGCGTTTCAAGAACAAGGCCCAAGCATCGGCCATCGAGGTCGAGGCGGCGGTGCGCAATCTGCGGCGCGCGAACTATATCTTTGCCGGGCCGGGCAGCCCGAGCTATGCCATCCGCAACTGGCGCGACACGCTCGTCTGGGAGACCGTTCTGAGCCGCTGGATGGAGGGAGCGCACTTGGTGCTGGCGAGCGCGGCCGCGATTACCTCCGGTTGCACCGCACTGCCGGTTTATGAAATTTACAAGGCCGGTCAAGACCCGCACTGGATTCCGGGGCTTCATCTTTTGGGTCAACTCAGCCTATCGGTTGCCGTGATCCCGCACTGGAATAATTCCGAAGGGGGCACGTTCGATACGCGTTTTTGCTATATGGGCGCGCCTCGCTTGCAAGCACTCGAACGCGAGCTCGATCCAGCCACAATGATTCTCGGGATTGATGAATATACTGCTTGTACCCTCGACCCCAATACCCAGCAGTGCACCGTCATGGGCGCTGGGCAGGTCACGGTGCATTACCGGGACCGGGAGTGGAATTATCCGGCCGGGGTGACCTTTGGGTTTGACCGGTTGCGTACCGAGCCGCTGCGTCAACTGACCTCTGGAGAACTGCCTGCCGAAGAAACCGGAGCGTCGGATAATAACGGTCCTTCAGTCATGGCGGGACGCTATCTACAACAACTGGCATCTGCTCTCACCGAGGCACATGAGGGCGAGGTCCAGCGCGACCTGATTGATCAGGCGCACGGGGCGATGCACGAGCTTTCGGCCGAGTGGATTGCGCCGGCGCATACGACCGGGGGACAAGATATTGCGCCGCTCGTCGAGCTGCTCATCGAGTTGCGCTCCAGCCTTCGCGGCGCCAAGCAGTATGCGCTCGCCGATCAGGTGCGGCAGGGATTGATGCAGCTCGGCATCCAGATCCAGGACACCCCGAACGGCACCACATGGACACAGGTCAAGGAATGAACAATCGTTTATCGAATCTGTTCATGCGAACTGGCAAGGAGTTGCTCGTACTGTTGCACGTTGGCGCTGCCACCCCCCTGAGCTAGCTGGGCATCGCCGCCCCCTTTACCCCCAAGAGGAGCGAGCAGGCGTTTGATGAGATCGTTCGCCTTGATTCCGGTATCCCTGGCGCAGCTTGTGGCGAGAGATACTTTGGCGCCATCGTGACTGGCGATGATGGCGATGAGGCCCGGCTCATTCTGAAGCAGGCTGCCGAGCTGCCGCAGTTCGGCCGGAGGGCGGTCCTGAAAAGAGGCACACACGAAACGCAACGCGTCCATCTTTTCGGCGCTGGCCGCGAGCTGTTTCGCTTCGAGGACGATCAGGTTCGCTTTCACCCCCTTGAGTTGTTGCTCCAACTCTCTGATCTGCTCCACCTGGCGGTCGAGCGCGGCGAGGGCTGTCTCGGGGTTGGCGTTCAGCCGCTGTGCTAACCGCACGAGCGTCGCGTGCTCCTCATGGAAAAGCCGCCGCGCCAGTTCCCCCGCTACAAAGTAGATGCGCGTCTCTTCGCCCCGCTTTTCAGCCTTGACGATCTTGACGATTCCGATCATCCCCGTGCTGGTGCAGTGCGTCCCACCGCAGGCTGAATAATCAAAGCGGTCGATCTCGACGATCCGGACCTCTCCCTGCACCTTGGGTGGGCGACGGAGTGGAATCCGCCCAATCTCGGCCGATGGCACGAAATAGGATCGGATGGGCCGGTCCTCATAGATGAGAGCGTTTGCCAATTCTTCGGCGCGTTCTAACCCCCGTTCGTCGATCCGGCTCGTCGGAAAATCAATCGTCGAGAGCGATTCAATACTGATGTGGACCGCAATGGTCTCTAATCCCAGCGTCTTTTCGACGGCCTGGCTCAGCAAGTGCTGGGCGGAGTGGTGCTGCATAAATGCAAACCGTCGCGCCCGGTCGATTTTGCCCCCGACTGTCGTTCCCGGCGCGTCCTGATCGACGATATGAATGATGGTCCCTTCTTCATCTGCAAATACATCCAGCACCCGCGCCGGCCCTAATGTTCCCGCATCGTGTTCCTGGCCGCCGCCGGTCGGGTAGAAATAGGTTTTGTCCAGCACGAGGCCCCGGCGTCCGTCCGGCAGAACCGGTCGGCCGGTAATTATCGCGTCAAATTCGAGGGTGTGGGGGTCAATTAAATATGCGCGTTCGGTTGGCATCTTTTTCCTTCAAGTTGGGTTGCTGGCTATTCTAACATGCCTGGCCGCTGTCTCCAAAGGCACGTCGTCGCCCCTATTTCCTCTGATTTCGGCTATAATTCCTCACACATTCTATCCTTGTGAAGGTGAGGGGCTATGTCACAGCCGAGTGACCGAACGGAACAACACCTGCGCGAACATGCAGAGCGCAATCTCGGCGCGCTGGTTATTAGCATCGAGTTTACGCTCATCAGCGTGATGGTCGGGGTCATTCTCTTTCCGCTGATGGATAATGCGGCGATCCTCTTGCGCGATCTGCGCTGGGAGTTATGGCCTTATATCCTCAGCGGCCTGCTCTTTACGCTGCTCCTGTGGACGCAGGTCATCAGCCACTCCCTTTCGTTTGTCGGATGGCCCATCGACATCGGACATAATCTGCTCTATATCGTCTTTGCGCTCGTCCTGGGCGTGCAGATGCACTTTATTATGGACCCGCGTGGGTGGTTCGCCGTCAGCTTTATCAGCACGCTGGTCGCCTGGTTGCTCGTCTATTACGATGCGCGGGTGATCGAAGAGCGAATGACCGGCGTGAGCGGCGCGGCGCTCGCGCTGTTTACCGTAGCTCTTGAACGACAGCGAAATCTGGGCCGGCAGTTTGTCATCGCGTTTGCCGATGCGCTGTTGAATCTCGGCGCGGTCCTTTTATGGTCCCCGTTCATGATCGACCGGCCGGGGCACTTGATATTGATCGCGCTTCAACTTCTGCTGGTGCTGGGGCTGACTGTCCGCACGATTCAGGTTTTCAAGTCCTGGACGGAACCCGTCGTCCGCAAGGCGATGCAGGAGCTCGCGCTGGAGGGGGAAGATTAGGCGTATGCAAGTTGCAGTCATGGGAACCGAAGGTATTGGGGGCTATTACGGTGGCCTCCTTGTTCAAGACGGGTAGGATATGCAGATTACGCTGCGGTTGTATGGGAATTTGCGCAAGTATGCGGCGGACAAGCGGGACCGAACGGTGATTGAGATTACGGAGGGGATGACGATTCAAGCGCTCCTCCTGGCGCTCGGCGTGCCCGATAATGGTTGGTGGATGGCCGCGCTGAATGATACGGTGGTTGAGCCGGAGACCACCCTCCACGACGGCGACCTGTTAGAGGTGTTTGACCCCGTCGGGGGAGGATGAGCGAGTTGGCAAGCTGGCACATCACAAAGCGGGATCCCTTTAGGATGCTGCGTTCTGTAATCCTTTCGTAAGGATTTTGGAGTAGGATGGGTGTCACCCGGAAAAAGAACCCAGGTGGGCGTGTTTTGCGGTGGGTGTTATACGGAGTGTAGGGAGGGCATTATTTGTGGTCAAGAGTCCATTATCGCGGCGGCAGTTTATCCGGGTGGTTGTGACAGGGATTGGGGTGGGTACGCTGGCGCCGCTTCTCGATGCCTGCGCGCGGGCGGTTTCACAGGCCGCTCTGCCCGCGGCAACGCCATCGGTTGCCGCAACCGCTGCGCCGGCGACGATGGCGGCGACTGCTGCTGCCACGTCTGAGGCGACAGCAACGCCAACGTCACAGGGTGTGGAGAATGGCAAAGGCACACCGCCTTCTCCGACGGCGGCGGCTGGGCAGGTGGCAATTACGCCGAATGACGACTTTTATACGGTGGAATCTCGGACCGCGCACCCGAACGTGCCGGGCGATTGGAAGCTGGTTTTGGATGGCAATGTAGATCATCCCATTTCGCTGACTCTCGACGAAATCAAGGCGATGCCGGCAGTGGAAGAGATGCGGACGCTTGAATGTATATCCAATCCGGCCGGCGGCACATTGATTTCGAATACGATGTGGAAGGGAATCCGGCTCAAGGATCTATTGGCGCGCGTGGGGGTCAAGGCCGGGACGGCCGAGCTCA
>JBAVQS010000377.1:0-9642 GCA_049694275.1 Anaerolineae bacterium
GTGATCTCGTCCGCCAAAGCGACGAACGAAGAGAACTATCTCGTCCAGAAATTCGCCAGGGCGGTCATCGGCACCAACAATATCGATCACTGCGCCCGGCTCTGACACTCGGCTACGGTGACTGGTCTAGCCACCGCCTTTGGTTCCGGCGCCATGACCAACAGCATCGCGGATCTAGAGTTGGCCCGCGCCCTCTTTATCATCGGCTCGAATACCACCGAACAACACCCGGTCATCGGCACGCGCCTCCGGCGAGCCGTACGGAACGGCGCACAATTGGTCGTCGCCGATCCGCGCGACATTGATCTGACGCGCATCGCCACCCTGCACCTGCGCCAGCGCCCCGGCAGCGATACGGCGCTGCTGAACGGGCTGGCCCACATCATCGTCGCGAACGGGTGGGAAGATCGCGAGTTTATCGCCGCCCGCACCGAGAATTTCGAGGCCTGGCGCGCGGCCGTCGAAAAATATACCCCCGCGCACGTCAGCGCCATTACGGGTATCCCCGAAGCGGACCTCCTCCGCGCGGCCCGGATTTATGCGATGAACAGGCCCGCGGCGATGATCTATGCGATGGGCATCACGCAGCATACGAGCGGGCATCAGAACGTCCTCGCGGTCGCCAACCTCGCCCTGCTGACGGGCAACCTCGGCAAGCCCGGCGCGGGGGTCAATCCCCTGCGCGGGCAGAACAATGTGCAGGGCGCGTGTGATATGGGGGCCCTGCCGAATGTGTTCACCGCTTACCAGCGGGTGAACGACGACAAGGCCCGGGAAAAATTCTCTACTGCCTGGGGCGCGCCGCTTCCGGACCGACCTGGGCTCACGGTGGTCGAGATGTTGAACCTGGCCCATACCGGCGCCGTCAAGGGCATGTGGGTCATCGGCGAAAACCCCGCCATGAGCGACCCGGATTCGACGCATGTACGCGCGGCGCTGGAGCAGCTCGAGTTCCTTGTCGTTCAGGACCTCTTTATGACCGAGACCGCGCAGCTCGCCGATGTCGTCCTCCCCGCCGCCTCGTTCGCCGAAAAGGATGGGACCTTTACCAACACCGAGCGCCGGGTCCAGCGCATTCGCAAGGCCGTCGAGCCCCCCGGCGCGGCGCGCGCCGATTGGGAGATTGTTTGTGACCTGGCGCGCCGAGTCCTGGCGCGCACTGGCACAAGCGGCGCATGGAATTATGCCACGCCCGAGGACATCTGGCGCGAGCTGGCCGCGCTCACGCCCAGCTATGCCGGCATCACCTACCCGCGCCTTGCGCAGGGCGGCCTCCAGTGGCCCGTTCCTACCGCCGCGCATCCCGGAACCCCGATTCTGCACACGGAAAAATTCACGCGCGGCCTCGGCCTCTTTACTCCGGTGGAGTACGTCCCGCCGGCCGAAAGCCCGGACGCCGACTATCCGCTCATCCTCACCACCGGGCGCCTGCTCGCCCACTTTCACACAGGAACGATGACCCATCGCGTCGCGGGGCTGGAGGCGCTGGCGGGCGAGGAGCACGTCGAGATCAACCCCCGTGACGCTGCGCGTCTGGACCTGCACAACGACGATTGGGTGACGGTCTCATCCCGACGCGGCCAGGTCCGCGCGCACGCCATCGTAACGCCCGGCATCAAACCGGGGGTAGTCTTTATGACCTTTCACTTTGCCAAGGCGCTCGGCAATCTCCTCACCAATCCGGCGCTCGACCCGGTCGCCAAGATACCGGAATTGAAGGTGTGCGCCGTGCGGGTGGAACGCACCGAACAGCCGCAGCCCGTGACGGGCTGATTGCCAGGAATTTTGGACCACGAGAAACGCGAAAGAGCACGAAACCAGCGAAGGACCGTTCCCTTTCGTGGCCTTCGTGGCCTTTCGCGGCTTTCGCGATCCAAATCTTTGTGACCGAAGAATCTCGTTCGCGTGAGCGAGACCCTTCGCATGCTCAGGGTGACATGACGTAAGCAGAGACCCTTCGCACGCTCAGGGTGACATGACGTAAGCAGAGACCCTTCGCACGGCTCAGGGTGACAGACTCCACATATTGACATTCTCTCCACTCTGGAGAGAATAGGGCGAGAGGCCCACGCGTATGCAATGCCCGCACTGCGAACATAACATCCCCAATGGCGCGACCCACTGCCCGGATTGCGGCAAGCCGCTGGCGGACCCCGGCGGCATTCGCACGCGCAACCAGAGCGGCGGCGTCAACATCAACGGCGGTAAGGTGCACGGCGATGTGGTCGGGCGCGACCAGACGCACGTCTCCCAGACTGCCATCGGTAATAACAACGTCAACGTCAACGGCGATAACAACCAGATCCTCATCAACCCCTCGCCCTCGCGCCCCTTCTTCGTCCCCTTCCCTCACAACCCCGATTTCGTCGGCCGCGATGACGACCTGCGTCGGCTGCACGCGATGCTCCAGACGGGGAACGCGGTCGGCATCCGCCCGGTCCTCGTCGGCATCGGCAAGACCCAGCTCGCGGTCGAATACGCGCACGCCCATCGCGCCGATTATCCCGACGGCATCTTTTGGCTGAACGCCGTCAACCCCCTGCTCGAAGAATTTGCGGCGCTCGCCGAGGCGCTGGGGCAGGCGGAGCGTGAGACGCCGCGCGACCAGGCGACGCAGCGCGCATGGGCATATCTCGACCAACACCGCGCCGCGCTCGTCCTGTTCGACAATGTGAACGATCCCGCCGACCTGAGCCGGCCGGTCGCCTACGGACTCATCCCCGCCAACCTGCCGTGCCGGACGCTCCTGACTACGCGCCGCCGTGATTTCCCGCGGACCTTTCAACCGTTCGAGGTCAACGTCCTGCCGCCGGCGGCCGCGCGGCAGTTGCTCCTCCGGGCGCGTCCGGACCTGCTCGCCGCGCACCCCGCGGCGCACGATGCGGCGGACGAGATCTGCAAACAGCTCGGCTATCTCCCGCTGGCGATTGAACTCGCGGCGGCTTACCTCGGTGAGTATCCCGACATTACGCTGGACGACTATCAGTGGCGGATGCGGGCCGAAGGCGCGCTCGAAACGGTGGACGATCCGGAGGCGGCGCACGACTTGCCAACACGCCATGCGGCGGCGGTGCGCGCCACGTTGCAGACCGCGTGGGCGGGGCTGACCGATGAGGCGGCGCGGACGGCGCTGTTGGCGGCGGCGCAGTTGCCCGAGGCCGAGCTGATCCCGATGGCGCGGCTGGGCCTGCTGAGCGGGTTGGGGGTCGAGGCCGCGCCGGGCCATCCCGCGCCGGTCGTGCGTGCGCTCAAGCGCCTGCACACCGCCTCGCTCGTGGAGGAATTGCAAGCGGAGCAGGTCCGTCTGCATCCCCTCGTGCGCGAGTTTGCGGCGCGCCTCTCGCCCCCCGCGTTTCGCATCGAGATGGCCGCGCGGCTGGCCGGGACGCTGGGCGCAATGGCGGCGCTGGATGCGGCGGTGGGGAACCGCGGGGTGGATGCGGTGATTGCGGACCTGCGCGTTGCCCTCACGCTGTGCGACGGCGCGGCAGGGGGCGCGGTCCGGGAGCAACTCGCACGTCTGGAACGGGTGCTGGACCGCGAGGCGCACCACCTGCGCGGCTGGGACCGTGGCCGCGATCCAGCCTTCTTCCTCCAACAGTTCCGTCAGCGGGCGCTTAACTTGGGCAATTTCGAGCTCGCGGCCCGCGCAGGCGCACAACTCGCGGCATGGAAACTTCCCTACCTGGCCGAGCGTTTCCCGGTGAGCCGCGAATCCGAGGCGCTGGTCAGAACGCTGGAAGGGCACACGGCTCCGGTCCACGGCGTGGCGGTGACGGAGGATGGACGCTTTGCTGTCTCCGCCGCTGGCTTTTTGGCAGAAGGGGATTACACACTCAAGGTGTGGGACCTGGCGAGCGGCGCATGCCTCAGAACGCTGGCAGGGCACACGGCTCCGGTCCACGGCGTGGCGGTGACGGAGGATGGGCGCTTCGCCGTCTCCGCCGCTGGCTCTTCTTATGAATCGACGGATAACACGCTTAAGGTGTGGGACTTGACGAGCGGCATATGCCTCAGAATGCTGGAAGGGCACACGCGTAACGTCAACGGCGTGGCGGTGACGGAGGATGGGCGCTTGGCCGTCTCCGCTTCGCGGGACAACACGCTCAAGGTGTGGGACCTGACGAGCGGCGCATGCCTCAGAACGATGGAAGGGCACACGGGGCCGGTCACCGGCGTAGCGGTGACGGGGGATGGGCGCTTCGCCGTCTCCGCGTCGTTGGACGGGGCGTTGAAGGTGTGGAACCTGACGAGCGGCGCATGCCTGCTGACCCTGGTTGAGGATGCTTGGTTCTACGCCTGCGTCTTGACGCCGGATGAGCGGGCGATTGTCGCGGGGGATGGTGCGGGCGCGGTGCATTTCTTTGAATTGGTACGCCCAGGGGAAGAAGGCGCGGCGGCGCAACGGCATGAAGAAGGACGGGACGGCTCGCGGGACCTATGAGGGCGCGTGAAGGGGTAGCTCAAACGCGGGTGAGGGGGATGGGCCAGGCCTCCTCCTGACACAAGCAGTCTATGCCCTGGATTTGGCCCAACTGGCCTGAATCAGGGCGAATAGCCCCCGGAATAATCTCCCGTTCATCATGACCAGCAGTGCATCCAGCGCCTCACGACTGGGCGCGCCGTCACCCATCATCAACAAACTCCGCAACGGCATTTCCTGAAGCATGGCCAAAATGAGCAGGCCGAACGGGGTATCCTCCTGTCCTGCGATCATCTTGAGCATCTGCTTGCGCATGATGCCAAAAAGCTGTCGGCCAATGAACGAGTCCTGCATGTCGCCGAGGGGGGTGTTGATGGTATAGGCGCCTTTTTGCGGACCAGGCGGATGTGGAACCGGCCGGCCCAATATCGCGTCAAAGGCCTCCGGGCTGACCGGTGCTCCTTTCGGAAAATGGTAATAGGTCGCCAGCTTGTCTCGCTCCGGGGCGCGCGTGACGCGCGGCGCAGATTCGAGGCTAACGGTCGCGGTCAGGCGGATATCTTGCGAAGAGGCGCCCACCCGGATCTCGAACTCGCCCGCTTCGACCTGCCATTCCTTGAGGTCGGTGTCGTAATAGGCAAATGCCCGGCGGGCCAGCGCCAGAGTCACCTCGGTTTCCTGGCCCGGCGCGAGTTCCACTTTGGCAAAGCCCTTGAGCTCTTGCGCGGGGCGAAAGACCGTCGCTTGCACATCGCGCACATAGAGCTGGGCCACCTCCTTGCCCGCCACATTTCCACCATTTCTGACCGTGAACTGGACGGTGAGCGCTGGCCCGCCGGGTCCGTCAACCGGCGTGAGCCTGAGATCTCGATACTCGAATTGGGTAAAGCTCAACCCATGTCCAAACGGAAACAGCACCTTCTGCCCGACGGTGTCATAGTACCGGTAGCCCACATAGATGCTTTCGCGATACTCGGCCACGGCCGGTCCGCCGGGAAAATAGTGGCAAGCGGGGGTATCTTGCAATTTGACCGGAAAGGTCTCGGCCAGTTTGCCACTCGGATTGATGACCCCCAACAAAATGTCTGCAATCGCGCCCGCGCCGGCCTGCCCGCCCAGGTAGCCTTCCAGAATGCAGGGCACATCGTTGGCCCAGGGCATTTCGACGGGGGCACCATTGCTCAGCACGACCACCACCCGGGGATGCACGGCGGCAATTTGTTGGATGAGCGCATGATGCGCGGGCGGCATTTGCATGTGCGGCCGATCCAAACCCTCGGTCTCGTAGAGGTCCGGCAACCCGGCGCAAATGACGACCACCTCTGCATGCCGCGCCGTTTCCAGCGCTTGCTGCATGAGGTCTGGATCAACCTGCTCCCCCTTTTCCGTATAGCCGGGCGCATCGGTGAGCTGCCCGTCCCCGAGGAGCTTGGACATTTCATCGTGCAGGTTATCGAGCCGGGTGGGGGTCACGATGGAGCTGCCCGCACCCTGATAGCGCGGCGTCCTGGCAAACCGGCCGAGCAGGGCCACCCTAACCGTTCTGGGCAAAGGCAAAAGCGGACCCTGATTTTTGAGCAACACCGCGCCCTCGCCCGCGACGCGGCGCGCCAGGGCATGATGGGCCTGCGAATCATAGGTGAAATCCTGGGACAGAGTCTCTTCCGCTTTGCAAATCAAGGTCAGAATCCGCTCGACGGCGCGGTCCAACACCGCTTCATCGAGTTGCCCGGACTGGACGGCCGCGACAATCCGGGCGTCATTCCCGTTGCGTGCGCCGGGCATTTCGAGCTCGACCCCTGCTTGCAGCCCCGCGACGCGGTCATCCATCGCGCCCCAATCGGTGACGACCAGCCCCGTATGGCCCCATTCCTTTTTGAGAATATCGGTCATGAGATATTCGTTTTCACTGCAATACACGCCGTTGACCTTGTTGTAGGCGCACATGACGGTCCAGGGCTGGGCCTGTTTGACCGCAAGCTCGAATCCGGTCAGATAGATCTCGCGCAGCGCCCGCTCATCCACCACCGCGTCAACCATCATGCGCCGAGCTTCCTGGTTATTGACCGCATAGTGTTTGAGCGAGGTCCCGATGCCCTGACTTTGCACGCCGCGGATATGGCTTGCGGCCAGTTCGCCGGTCAGGTAGGGATCCTCGGACAGGTATTCAAAGTTGCGCCCGCAGAGCGGCGAGCGCTTGATATTGGCGCCGGGTCCCAGAATGACGCCGACCTTTTCCTGGCGGCATTCTTCGCCCAGGGCTTGCCCGACCTGATAGAGCAGGTCACGATTCCAGGTCGCCGCCAGGGCAGAAGCGGTCGGAAAACAGGTGGCAGGAACGCTCTGATTCAACGCGACCTGGTTCGCCGCGACCGACTGCTTGCGCAGCCCATGCGGGCCATCCGTCACCATGATGGATGGAATTCCCAGGCGCTCAATTCCCTTGAGATGCCAGAAATCAAGCCCCGAACAGAGGGCGGCCTTTTCCGCCAGCGTCATTTGTGCGCGGAGGTTCGGAATATCTCTCATCTTTTTGCTCCCCAAAGACTAACCACGAAAATAGCCGCGTTCGAGCTTGCTCACCTGGTCCACAGTGACAAAGGCATTGGCGTCAACCGTATCGATGAGCCCGCGCACCGTTCCCAGATCGCGCCGGGCGACCACACAGTTCACAACGGTGATCATTCCCGTGCGTCCCCGCGCCACAATCTCGGTCGCGGCGTGCCCTGAGCCGCGCAGAGCCTCGGCGATCTGACTACCGAACTCTGGCGAATAGACACGCACCATGATATACCCAATCGCCAGCCGTTCCTCGGCAATGATTCCCAGGACCACCCCGGTGCCGAATCCCGCTGCATAGCCCAGCACGGTCCACGCATTGAGCGGTCCCGTCAAAACCTTGCTGACCGCGACAATAAACACCGCCGCCTGGGTCGCCCCAATCACTCCCGCCACCCACTTGCGCCCTCGCATGACCATGAGCAAGCGTATCGTGTCGAGAGACATATCCGTCACACGCAGCGCAAAGATCAGCAACGCCGCCCCGATTGCTTCCATATTTCCACGCTCCAGCAAAAAAATACGCGTGAGGCAAAATCTCACGCGGGCAGAGCACCATTTGCTTTAACACCCTTGACGCGGTTCGGATTCGAATCCACCTCATTTTGACGTATTTGGAAGCAGCGACTATACTTTTCCCCGGGTGTAATTATCCATTTCCACAAGATGCATGGAGGTCAATATGCCCGACCCAAACAAGCCCAGTATTGGAGTGATCACAAGCGGGGGCGATTCGCAGGGGATGAACGCGGCGGTGCGTGCGGTCGTTCGCACGGCGATTAGCAGCGGTGTGGATGTCTATGCCATTTATGAAGGATACAAGGGAATCGTCGCCGGCGGCGAGTATATTCGCAAGATGGCGTGGGATTCGGTCGGCGGCATTCAGCACCAGGGGGGCACGATTATCGGCACCGCCCGGTCCGCCGAATTTCGGACGCGCGAGGGACGCCGCAAGGCAGCCCGGAACCTGGTCGAGCACCACATCGACCGCCTGGTCATTATCGGCGGCGACGGGAGCCTGACCGGCGCGAATCTCTTTCGCCGCGAATGGAGCGAACTGCTCGTCGAATTGGTCCAGGCGGGGGAACTGTCGCAGGGGCAGGCGGACGCCCACTCGTTTTTGACTATCGCGGGGCTTGTCGGCTCTATCGACAATGATATGTTCGGGACGGACATGACCATCGGCGCCGATACCGCCCTGCACCGCATCGTCGAAGCGGTAGACGCCATCACGAGCACGGCGGCGAGCCACCAGCGGGCGTTCATCGTCGAGGTGATGGGCCGCAACTGCGGTTATCTCGCCCTCATGAGCGCGATTGCAACGGGCGCGAACTGGGTGTTTATTCCCGAGGACCCGCCGGCCGAGGGCTGGGAGGCGGAGATGGTCGAGGCGCTGCAAGAGGGCCGCCGGGCCGGACGCCGGCATAGCATTGTGATTGTGGCCGAGGGCGCACGCGACCGCCAGGGCAATCCGATCTCCAGCGAGCACGTGCGCGAGGTCCTGCACAAGGGCTTTGGCGAGGACACGCGCCTGACGATTCTCGGTCACGTTCAGCGCGGGGGTTCGCCGAGCGCGTTTGACCGCTGGCACAGCACGATCCTGGGCGCATCGGCTGTCGAGGCGGTGCTCAAGGCGGAAGCGGGAAGCGAACCGCAACTGATCGGCCTTCGCCAGAATGCGGCCATCAGCACCCCGCTGATGGAAGATGTCGCCAAGACCCAACAGGTCACCAAGCTAATCGCGGAGAGGGATTATGACAAGGCGATGGCGCTGCGGGGCGGCAGCTTTGCCGAATCGCTGAGCATCTTCCGTACGCTCCGGCGCGCCGCGCCCCATGAACCGCCGCCGGGCGGCAAACGCCTGCGCCTGGCAATTCTCCATGCGGGCGGACCGGCGCCGGGGATGAACACCGCCGTGCGCGTCGCCTCGCGCCTCGGCATCGACCAGGGGCACACGATGCTCGGCATCTATAACGGCTTTGAGGGCCTGCTCAAGGGGGAGGTCAAGGAGATGAGCTGGATGAGCGGGCACGGCTGGGTGGCGCGCGGCGGCGCGGAACTGGGTATCAGCCGCAAAACGCTGCGCGACCAGGACCTGCCCGCGCTGGCGCAGCGCATCCAGGAATACAAGATTGACGGCCTATTGATGATCGGGGGGTGGGCCGGCTACCAGGCGGCCTACCAAATCTATGTCCATCGCGAGGCCATTCCCGCGCTGCGTATTCCGATGATCTGCCTCCCTGCCTCCATCAACAACAACCTGCCCGGCTCGGAACTGAGCATCGGCGCGGACACAGCGCTCAACAACATTGTGTCGGACGTGGACAAGATCAAGGAATCGGCGGTCGCCACCCGGCGCGTCTTTGTCGTGGAGGTGATGGGGCGCGACTGCGGGTACCTGGCGCTCTTGAGCGGCCTGGCCAGCGGCGCCGAGCAGGTGTACCTCCCCGAAGAGGGCATCCGGTTGTCGGATTTGACGCAGGATGTCGCGGCCCTGATCCGGGATTTTTCGCACGGCAAGCGCCTCGGGCTAATCATTCGCAACGAGAACGCCGACCAGGTTTATACCACGGCGTTCATGTGCGCGCTCTTTGAGAAAGAGGGGAATGACCTGTTCGACGTGCGCCAGGCGGTCCTCGGCCACGTCCAGCAGGGCGGCA
>JBAVQS010000378.1:0-7282 GCA_049694275.1 Anaerolineae bacterium
CTGCACTCTGCAATTCCGAGCCGGCCCCGCCCCTCGTGCCCGCACCCGCGACTCCACCGGGCTTGCCTTCTCCAACAACTTGAGGGCAGGCAGTGTTACCGCGCCCCTAACCCGGTAAAGTAATACGAATCGTCAAAGTCTTCAATGGTAGTCTCATCGTATATTTCACCGTCATCGCCCTGGATTCGAGCGCCAAGTAGGTTGGCGATGTGCCACATTTTTCTCAACGTTGCCTTGTCAGGAAATTTCGTATCGATGTTACCGTCAGACCAGTCAAACCAAGTTTCGGGATATTGGGTGGCGCCACGCCAAATGACAAAATACGGGCCGTTTTCAGGAGACGGAATCAGTTCTGGATCGTCCGTTACAATTGCGAGCCACTCTTGTGCTTGAATCTCTTGACCTTGATTCTCGAACCAATGATCTGCGCGCGTAATGTGAACGTCATATCCCATACGCGCATTATACCGCCGCCCCCTTTTTCCCCCAAGCGCCTGCCAAGTCAGATTCGCGTATAATACTCGCTGTAACCTGTTGCCTGTAACCTGCGCCCTGTAAGGAGTTTCCATGCCTGATGACCTGAAACGCCGCTCGCGTGCGCTCACGTCCGGTCCCTCGCGCGCCAGCGCTCGCGCCCTGTTCAAGGGGACCGGGCTGACCGATGCCGATCTCGAAAGGCCGCTGATCGGCGTTGCGAACACCTGGACCGAGCTGACGCCGTGCAATTTCCACCTGCGCGAGCTCGCGGTCCGGGTCAAGGAGGGGGTGCGGGCGGCCGGCGGGACGCCGCTGGAATTCAATAGCATCGCGGTGAGCGGCGGGATTACAATGGGGACTGAGGGGATGAGGGCCTCGCTCGTCAGCCGCGAGGTGATCGCCGATTCCATCGAGCTCATGGGCCGCGCCTATCCATTTGATGCGGTGGTGGTGCTCGCCGGCTGTGACAACACCATTCCCGCGGCGGCGATGGCGCTCACCCGGCTCAACATCCCGAGCCTCATCCTCTATGGCGGGACCATCCTGCCGGGGCAGTGGCACGGGCAGGAGGTCACGGTTCAGCACGTGTACGAGGCGATTGGGGCGCACGCGGCCGGGCGGATGACCACCGCCGACCTGGCCGAATTGGAGAATGCCGCCTGTCCCGGCCCCGGCGCATGTGGAGGCCAGCACGGCGCCAACACGATGGCGACCGTCCTGGAATTTATCGGCCTCTCGCCGATGGGCACGGCGTCCATCCCGGCGACCGCAATCCGCAAGGAGCTCGCGGCGGTCGAGTGCGGCAAGCTGGCGATGGAACTCGTCAGACGTGACCTGAAACCGCGCGACATTCTCACGCGCACCGCGTTCGAGAACGCCATCGCCGCGGTCGCCGCGACCGGCGGCTCGATCAACGCCGTGCTCCATCTGCTGGCCCTGGCGCGCGAGGCCAATATCCCACTCACCCTCAACGATTTCGAGCGGATCAGCGCCCGCACGCCGCTCTATGTCGACCTTGCGCCGGCGGGCCGCTTTTTCGCCGCCGATGTGGACCGCGCGGGGGGGATCCCCGTGATTGCCCGGCGGTTATTGGATGCGGGGGTGGTGCGCGGGGACGCGCTGACAGTGAGCGGGCGAACGTTTGAAGCGGAGGCGCGGGCGGCGGTCGAGACGCCGGGGCAGGAGGTTATCCGGCCGCTCCATCATCCGCTCAGCTTGACCGGCGGGTTCCAGGTGCTACGCGGCAACCTGGCCCCGGAGGGCGCAGTGGTCATGACGCGCGCCCATCTTGACGGACCTGCGTATGGGCGCGAGCCGTCCCCCGTGACCGGCAATCAGGATGAGCGTGGGCCAAAGGGGGCGGGGCATGGGCCGGTGCAGCAGCACCGCGGCCCGGCACGCGTCTATGATTGTGAGGAGGATGCGATGGCGGCGGTGACCGGCGGCAAGATCAGGGCAGGGGATGTGGTGGTGATTCGGTATGAGGGGCCACGTGGGGGGCCGGGGATGCGCGAGATGTGGGGGGTGACCGGCGCACTGGCCGGCGCGGGGCTGGGCGACTCGGTTGCGCTGGTGACCGATGGACGCCTGGGTGGGGCGATGCGCGGGCTGATGATCGGCCACGTCACGCCGGAAGCGGCGGTGGGCGGCCCGCTGGCCGCGGTGCGCGAAGGGGATACGATTCTCATCGATCTCGCGGCGCGCCAGCTCCAGGTCGCCGTCACCTCTGCGATCATTCAGCAGCGCATGGCGCAATGGAAGCGTCCGGCGCCGCGCTATACGAGCGGGGTGATGGCGCGCTACGCCGCCCTCGTGTCGTCCGCGTCGGAGGGCGCGGTGTTAAAGGTTTCATAGCGGCGGGGGAGATTTGGATGCGGCGTTTGTGGTAGCTTACTTTTGTCGGCGCGGTCTGAAAGCCGAAGTATACAGTTAGCGCCGCTACGCCTGCTTGCCACCAGCCTCATCCTAGCGTATCATCTCTATTGATCGTACCAATCCAGGTGGTGCCACAAGATGTGGCACTAGTTGAGTATCTCGCACTCCACCTTCTCAAATGCTCTCCACATCGGCTTCGCTAATATCAGTGGATTTCGGCTCTGGGCGGCTTTGGACTAATGCCGCCGAGGCGCTGTTCCCCGTGCCCGCGGAGCAACGCCGGGCATTTGCGCCTGCCTCTCATTGTCTCCGCGAGTGGACCGAATATTGGATAGAATACCCTGACGCTGATAGGCTGCGCGTGGGGGAAACTTGGCTGCCACGGGTCGCGCGGGATATCTTTCATCTGCGTTTCGAAAACCAGATTGGACTTGTAGCGATTCAGGCCTTTACTGGGCAGAAGCCTGTCGGTCCTGCGCTGCACGTCGAGGTCATCTCTCCAAAATTCCCTACGCCCGCGCGCCATCTTGCTTTCTTTCGCACTTTGCTTGAAGATTTGTTCGCGCGCGCTGCGCGACTCCCCTTCACCATCAATGCACCAACAAGTAGAGGCGTGACCGAATCGCTTCAGCTACCCACCCTTTTATTCACATTGCATTTCTTGCGTCAGAACGCGAACATTCTGCTGAGGGCATTGGCGATTATTCAAGCTGCGCCTTACCGCCAATTGAGCGATCAACCAGCCTGGGTTCGTCTGTCTGAGGTGAGTGAAGTGGATGCCGATGTGCTGATAGCTATTCTGCAATCAGCGGACACGTGGGCGCGCGCGAGCGGGTTTGACTTGGCCGAGCAGCTCGGCGGTTATGCCCCCGAGCAGGTTTGGCAGCATCGGCCTGAAGAGAGTTACGATACTCCTGAGAACCGATTTGTGTTGGCTTTCCTACACGAGCTGCTGAACGGGGCTGAGACACTCCAGAGCCAGCGGTGGTGGAGCAGCGTTACTTCGGATCATCAGCAGGTAATTTATCAGGTTTCCAGCCTCTTGCGCCACTCGGTCAATTTGCTCATGTTTGAGGATGTGGGTGTGATGCAAAATCTACCGGCCACATCACAGGTGCTGCTACGCCGCGAAGGCTACCGAGAGTTATTGACACTCTGGCAGCTGTTCCACCACGCCCGCCGCCCGCTCTTTGCCGATCTTGAGCACGCCATTGATGTACGCGACATTGCCCAGCTTTATGAGATGTGGGCGTTCTTTGCACTGGTCGAGGAGATTGCCGGGCTTGTATCTGAATCGCCAATCCTTGACCTTCGCCTATCTGATGAGAGTGGGATTGGGTGGCTTGCTACTGCGCGGTATAGTGACAAGGGCACGCTGGTCTATAACAAGGACCTGAGGCAGCTCTCTTACTCGTTGCCCTTACGTCCCGATTTCACATGGATTGTTGACGGACAAGTTCAAGCGGTGTTGGATGCCAAGTTCAGGCTCGAGCCCGCAGGAATAGAAGCACTGGATGAAGACAAATATGAATCCACCGTAAAACGAGCGGACATTTACAAGATGCACACCTATCGCGACGCGCTAGGCGTTCGCGCAGCGGTCGCGGTGTACCCAGGGACTAGTTCGGTGTTTTATGATCGTGTCAACAGGCGGCGCGAAGATATTTTGTTGCGCGATTTGCTCATGACGGATATATCCGGTATCGGTGCCTTACCGATGATTCCGGGCGCATTAGCTTGAGGAGATGTTGAAATGGATGATCAAAGATTGAAAGAGTTCTCCGAAAGATTTTGCCAAGAGATTCAGATCTCGGACGCGCTCAAGTCTCATGTGAGTGAACACCAGCGACGTAGCGAACGCGCACAGCGGGTACTCATAGTTGAGGGCATACCTACGCTTTCCGAATCGGCTCTGCGCGAGCTGTTTTTCGATTCAGATGCCTTCAGTTTTTGGAAAGACAAGGATTGGGAATTCAATGATCGCTTGCAGAGTGTCGGACTGGACGGGTTGCGCCAAGCGTTACTGGAACTTGTCGCCCGTGCCGAACGTGGACTCACCACAGATGATCTCAAGCTGGTCTGGGCGATGCGCGGATTGGGCACATTGCTCTCCACCGAACTGCTCGCTTATCGCTTCCCGACGCGCTATTGGACTTATAGCAAGAAGGTGACGTTGCCCGCTTTTAACAAGCTGGGAGAGGACTTGTGGGCGAATCTCCCGCGCGGGCAAAAGTCTGACCCGTTTGTGTATCTGGCGCTGGAGCCGCGCATGGCTCGCGTACGCCAGGCATTGGCTGATGGGGGCCTCGCGAACCCGGATAATTTAGTGGCAGACATTTTTCTATGGTGGCTCAAGGAAAGCAAAGACATCGAAGCGGTTGTTCCTCCTGCCGTCCCGTTTGCCCCTATTGTTTCTCCCCCTAGCTCGGGCATCCCTCACGTCGAGCCTGCAATGATTGAGCAGGCGCTGCGTGATTTTGATGCGCAGAAGCGAGCTCAGCCTGAGTGGGCGGATTGGGAATCCAATCGCACGCACCAATATGCGATTCTCTGGCAAGGTCATCGGTACCCAGTCAAGGAAATCGTTCGGGCGGCCACGGGGGCAGCCAATTTCCAAAGTAGCCAAACTCGACCCTATTTGGAGAAGCATGGTTTCCAGATTATTTCATTGCGTGCCGAATCGTCGAATGCATGGTTATTTCAGGCCAACCCGCGCGTATACGACCTCGAACAAGGTCTGCGCCGTGAAAGGCTGAATGACTGGCAGGTTAACCGCTATCGCAATGAGATTCATAAAGGTGATAAAGCAATCCTATGGAAAGCGGGCGAAAACCGAGGACTCTACGGTGTGGGCACAATTGTGTCCGACGTATATGAGCGCGGGGACGGGGATAGGGTCGTTGACGTGCAGTATGACGGACGATTGGCACAACCGCTCCTCTATGAAAAGTTGTGCGATGACCCAATGCTTTCCAATATGCTGATCATGCGCCAGCAACAAGGCACCAATTTTAGGATTAGACCCGAGGAGTGGGAGGCGCTGCAACCGCTTTTAGGCAAAATCATTCCGCCCGATGCGGATGCAATGGATGCCCGCAAACGCACTGCGGTTCCGCCGAAAGAAGTATCTCTCCTGGCTTTACTACAACAGCATCTCGCTGCGCGTAATCTGCATTTCACCGATTGGCAAATTGCCACATTCTATACGGCACTTCAAACGAAAGGGTTTGTTATTCTCAGTGGCATTAGCGGAACCGGCAAGACGAAACTGGCGCAGAACTTTGCCGAGCTATTGCTGCAGCCAACCACAGACACGCTCGTCGGTTCGGACGAGACCATCTCTATTACAATTCAGCCTTACATGCTCAAGTACGCGCGGTTCATTATTCCACAACAAGCGACACGCTTGTTTGTTCCACCTCCACCTGGCGAATCCCGCGAAATCAAAGTTTCGTATGGCAACCGCGACCAAACGTGCCAGCTCTCTCATGCCTATTATTCGAAGCATGATTATCTTTCCTTGCTGCTGCGTGGCGGCGTGCGCCAATGGTTCGCCAAGACTTTTGCGGAAGGTGATACGCTATTGCTTGAGCCTGAGCTGGATCACGATCAGAACTTGACAGGCTTTCGGCTCATTACGAGCAAGGAGGAAGCAAAACCGCCGAGTCGCACCAAGACCGGAGGAAATTGGCTGTTTACTTCAGTGCGTCCCGATTGGCGTGACAGCAAGAGCTTGCTGGGGTACTTCAATCCACTCACCAGTGTATATGAGTGGACACCCTTCCTCCGCTTCCTGCTACGTGCCGCGTCAAGTTTTCGCCAAGAGGATGGCATTGCTTGGTTTGTGATTCTGGACGAGATGAATCTGGCTCACGTGGAATATTATTTTGCCGATTTACTGAGTGTGCTCGAATCAGGGCGTGATGAGGGTGGCTGGACGCGGGAGCCGCTCCGATTAATATACCCGGATGATGCTGAGGGAGACCTTCCGCCACGTGAACTGCGGCTACCGCCCAACCTATATGTTATTGGAACAGTCAACGTGGACGAAACTACACACGCATTCAGCCCCAAAGTGCTTGACCGTGCCTTCACTCTTGAGCTCACGGAGGCGGATTTCGCAAACTATCCGACTTTATCCAATGATGATGACGTGGAGATCGGAGAAGATGACCGCGAATTGGTGAACACGAATTTTACGTTTGATGGTCAATTTATCAGTTACGGGCTTGATGCCAAGAAAATGATTGCTGACTATCTCACAGCGCATTCGGAGGTACGATCCCGTTTGCAAAATCTTAATGCACTCTTGCGTCCCTATGGCCTTCACTTTGGGTACCGTGTCTTTGATGAGGTTATTCTTTTCCTATGCGCTGCTGATTCTAATCGCCTATTCGCCGGATCGGGCAATCTGGAAACAGCTCTTGATGCTGCCGTACTCATGAAGGTCTTGCCCAAGTTTCACGGCTCGCGCGGTAAACTGGAATCTCCTCTGCGGGCTGTACTTGCATGGTGCGTGGACCCTGACGCGCCGGCTGAAGATGCTGTTGCGGATTCGCTAAAGCAAGGTGACTCTGCAGACGACGTGAGCGAAGTGCTCGGCCAGTTGAATTATCACTATCCTGCAACAGCTGAGAGAACTCGGCGGATGCTGCGATTGCTCTATACAGACGGTTTCGCTACGTTTGGATAAACCAAGAGATCGCTGTGCTATGCGTTTTGAGCCAACGAGGAGCGGCTCAACCCAGCGCTTGTCTGACGCGTCTTCCTATGCCGCGCAGCCGGTCAGCCGGCTCGTTGGCGAATACAAAACGCACGTATCGATTGCTGGCGGCGCTCCCCCAATTGAGCATGGGGGTGGCCGCGATTTTGCCGAATTCCAGCAAGCGTTTCGACGCGGCGGCGCTGTCGAGCCCGAATGGCGATACGT
>JBAVQS010000379.1:0-1660 GCA_049694275.1 Anaerolineae bacterium
GGGTGTGCGTCAAAGTCTTGGGTAGGTGACAACTAGCGCGGTTTCGGGTAGGATAGAGCAACTCTAAAGGCGGAAAGGATCAACCGATGCCCACTCTTGACGAACTGGAAACGCGCTGGCAACCATCGAGCCGGGAAGTTATCCGTGCGATGAAAGAATGGCGGCGCCAACATCCGAAAGCCACATTCCAAGAAATCGAATCGGCGCTGGATCAGCAACTGGCGCAGCTCCGCGCAGAAATGCTCCGCGACCTGGCGCTCAGCAGCCCCAATGCCGATCTCACGCAGACGCTAGCGACCGAGCGTCCGACCTGCCCCACCTGTGGTGTGCCACTGCAAGCCCAGGGCCAACAGACCCGCACGCTCTGGACCGAGCATGACCAGGCCATCGAACTCCGGCGCAGTTATGCCACTTGCCCGCAGTGCGGCGCAGGGCTTTTTCCCCCTCGATGAAGAACTGGCCCTCTTGCCGGGCCTATTGACCCCCGCCTTGCAAGAAGCGCTGGTGCGCTTGAGCACCCGCCTGCCATTTCGCCAAGCGGTTGAAGAACTGGCCCGCCTGAAACAGGTGACCACAACCGAAGCCACAGTGCGCCGGCACACCGAAGCGGCCGGGGCAGCCTATGTCGCCTGGCAAATCGCCGAAGTCGAACGGCTGGAGCGGACGGTGCCCGTCCCGGAACCGGGACCCGTGCGCCAATTGGTCAGCCCGGATGGGGCGATGGTCCCATTGGTACACCGGGAATGGGCCGAGGTGAAAACCGTCGCGATCGGGGCCATTCAACCGCCGCTCCACAAAGACGGCGAAACGGTCGTGCGCACGACCGAATTGAGTTATTTTTCGCGCTTGGCGGAGGCCGAGACCTTCACCCACCTGGCGACCGTGGAAACCCAGCGACGCGGAACCGAACATGCGGAGACCGTCTGTGCGGTGAGCGATGGGGCCGAGTGGATTCAGGGCTTCTTTGATGTGCAATGCCACGCGGCGGTGCGCATTCTGGATTTCTACCATGCGGCCAGCTACGTCGCCAAAATCGGTCAGGCGCAACTGGGCGCAGGGACGCCGGCCTTCCAGGCATGGTTGACCACGACCTTACATGAACTCAAACATGGTTCGCCCGATCAGGTCTTGCAGACGTTGCGCATGGTGCAGCAGCAATTGCAAGGTGGCAGTGCCTCCCCGGAGACCCTGGACGAAGTCCGCACGGCGATTCAGTATTTGGAGACGCGGCGGCCCCATATCGAGTATGCGCGTTTCCAAGCGGCGGGCTACCCGATCGGGAGTGGCAGTGTGGAAAGCGGCAACAAGTTGGTGGTCGAAGTGCGCTTGAAAGGGGCTGGGATGCATTGGGCGCGGGCACATGTGGACCCCATGCTCGCCCTGCGCGATATGCTGTGTAGCGAACGCTGGGATGCAGACTGGCCGCAGATCGCACGACAGTTGCGTCAACAGCAGCGGACTGTGCGCGAACAGCGCCGGCAGGCGCGGCTGGCCCCGCGGCACAGCAGTCGTCCAGATGATCTGCCCCCCGTGCCTTCTGCTGCGAAGGCCGCGCCGCGGGTCGCCGCGCGCAAGTTGCCTCATCCGGAAGGGAAGGCCCATCGTCCGGCGGACAATCACCCCTGGCGACATATGCCCGTTGGGCGCGCCGTCTTCCTGC
>JBAVQS010000380.1:0-3372 GCA_049694275.1 Anaerolineae bacterium
TTAACGACCTCTATTTCAATCTGAACGTGAACGGCGTCCAGATCGACCCTTCGAGCCTGGTCAAAGGGCTGTTCCTCGGGATCGGCTCGGCGCTGCTCGCCGCGGCGCTCCCGGCCGCCGAAGCGGGCGGAGTGCCTGCCGTCACCGTCCTCCAGCGCTCCGACCTGGAGCTCCGCGTCCGGCGCGCGATTCCCATGCTGAACAAGCTGGCGCTCGTGCTCATCCTGGTGGGCGGCGGGGTCCTTTTGTTCATCCCGAACGTCATCGCCTCTTTCGGCGGCATCTTCGCCGGGCTCTTTGGGATTACCCTCCTCATCCCCGGCATCACGGTCGCGCTGATGCGTTTCGCAACGGCGACCGTTGGCCGCCTGGGGCTTTTGGGGCGGATGGCGGCGCGTACGGTCATCGGCGCGCTCAGCCGCACCTCCGTCGCGATTGCCGCGCTCATGGTCGCCATTTCAGTCACAATCGGCGTGGGGGTCATGATTGCGTCATTCCGCGCGACCGTCGTCACCTGGCTGGACCAGACCTTTACCGCCGATTTCTTTATCGATACGCCCTCCCCCGGAGCGAACACCGTTTCGCAGATGGACCCGGCGGTCATCGACCGGATTCGCGCCGTTCCGGGTGTGCAAGAGGTCGAGATCCTGCGCAACGTCTATGCCAACTCGCCGGAGCTCGGGAGCGTGCATCTTTATTCCGCCTCGCCGGGGCGACAGCGCGACTCGAAGGAATTTCGCTATACCCTGGGCAGCGCGCAGGAAACCTGGCGCCAGTTTGATCTGGGGGGCATTCTGATTACCGAGCCCTTTGCCAACCGGCGCCATCTGAGCGTCGGCCAGGAGATCACGCTGCTGACGGATCATGGACCCAAACGCTTTCCGATTGTCGGAATCACCTTTGACTATTCATCCGACCAGGGCTATATCTTTATGAGCCTGGACCGGTATCGCGAGAATTGGGACGACAGAAACATCTCCGGCGCCGCGGCATGGGTCGTACCGGGCGTCGATGTCGAAAAGGTAGGGGACGATATCCGTCACGCGCTCTCGGGCGAACTGGTCGTCGTCGAGAGCAACCAGGCGTTGCGCAACGCCGCCCTCGTCGTCTTTGACCGCACCTTTGCCATTACAGCCACACTGCGCTTTATCGCCGTCGTCGTCGCCTTTATCGGCATCCTGAGCGCGCTGATGGCGCTCCAGCTCGAACGGACGCGCGAGCTGGCAACCCTGCGCGCCACCGGCATGACCATCCGGCAACTGTGGCAGTTGACGCTCCTGGAAAGCGGGTTGATGGGCGCCACCGCCGGCATCCTGTCGATCCCGACCGGGCTGCTGCTCGCGGCCGTGCTTATCTATGTCATCAACCTGCGCTCTTTCGGCTGGACCATCTTTTTCACCCCAGTGCCGGAAACCTACCTTGAAGCGCTGGCGGTATCGGTGATCGCGGCCCTGCTCGCCGCCGTTTATCCCATGATTCGATTGGGCAAGCTAGAGACGGCGGAGGCGTTGAGGGAAGAGTGATATGAAAAGAATTCTCATCCTGCTTTTCGCCTTGCTCATTATCGGCGGCGGCGTCCTCGCCTATCGCGGGGCCGCACCCGACCGGGTGAGCGCGGATGTAGTGGCATTACAGGCGGCAGACAGCCAGGGATTTCCCCAGGCGGACCGGGTGCGCGCGTTCACGTATCCACAGGACCACGGCCCCCATCCCGATTACCAGACCGAGTGGTGGTACTATACCGGCAATGTCGATACAAGCGATGGCCGGCATTTCGGATACCAACTGACCTTTTTCCGCCGGGCGATCACGCCCACCGCGCCCGGCCGCGCATCGGACTGGGCGACCAACCAGATCTATTTCGCGCATTTTGCCATCGCCGATGTACAGGCCAACACGCACTCTTTTACCGAGCGATTCAGCCGCGGCGCGGCGGGACTTGCCGGCGCGGCGGGAAGTCCCTACCATGTCTGGCTTGAGGATTGGGAGATTCAATCGCTGTCGGCAGATGGAAACAAGGTCCAGTTGCGCGCCCGCGACGGCAGCCAGGCGCTCGACCTCACGCTCACATCGGCCAAGCCGATTGTCCTGCATGGCGACCGGGGGTTGAGCGCGAAATCGGCGGCCGCGGGGAACGCCTCGTACTATTATTCGTTCACGCGTCTCCAGACCGAGGGGAAACTGACAAGCAACGGACAGACCTATGCGGTGCAGGGGTTATCGTGGATGGACCACGAGTTTGGCACGACGGCGCTGGGGCCGCAGGCGGTAGGCTGGGACTGGTTCTCCATCCAGTTGAGCGACAACCGCGAGCTCATGTTCTTTCAGATTCGCCAAAAGGACGGGAGCATCGAGCCGCTGTCCGGCGGCACGCTGGTCGAGCCGGATGGAACGACGCGGCATCTGAGCAAGGACGAGGTCAAGCTGGGCGTCCTCGGCACGTGGACCAGCCCGCGCTCCCAGGCAACCTATCCCGCCAGGTGGACCCTCTCGATTCCCTCGGCGGATGTCAACTTGACCCTGACGCCCTACATCTCCGACCAGGAGATGAACGTCTCGTTCGTCTATTGGGAAGGAGCGGTGCGCATCGACGGCCAATCGCGCGGCGCGCCGGTTCGCGGCAGCGGGTACGTCGAGATGACGGGCTATGCGAGGTGACCGCAGATTCTAGCGTCAGTAGATCACGAAATCGCTTGTCATTCTGAACCCGCGCTTTTGGCGGGTGAAGAATCTCGGTTTGCGCCGGCGAGATTCCTCGGAATGACATTTCCGTGATGTACTGAGTAGCTTTTGCGCAACCAGGACCAACTCGTAACATCTCTTTGACCCCATTTTGACCATTCCCCGTTATCTTGTTCCGCGTATCGCCGCTCGGCGGTCCAACTGAATTCAAACTTGTATGTTGGCGTGGCCCGAGCCTCTTTTTTGGAAAAAGCCTGTAACGCTCGTTGCTTGGCGCTTGAAGAACCAGTCCAATTCTGGCTGTAAACTTTTTGAAAGGAAATCAACATGTCTCACCCTGCACGTCTACCCTTTTTGCGTTTTGCTCCGCTCCTCGCCTTGCTCCTGCTCGTGTTGTTCCAGTCTGGAACAATCACTCATTCGGTCAACGCCGCCGGCCTATCGAACCCCGCGTTGGCCAAGCCGACGGCTTCGATTACGCCGACGGTCACTGTGACTCGCACCGCGGCCTCGTCTGCAACCCCGACGGCGACTCCAACCCCCGGATCGACCACGACTATCAGCCCACTTATGGGGGGCGTTGGCCCCGGCACGTACGAGGACAATAATGCCGCAGTCGGCTATACGACCAGCGGCAGTTCCTCCTGGACGAGCCAGACCGACAGCCACGCGAGCGGCGGGACCTATCAC
>JBAVQS010000381.1:0-41209 GCA_049694275.1 Anaerolineae bacterium
TGGCAGGCTTACGACAATGGCGGAACGATCGCCGTCAACGCTGGGTTCGTCTCCCTGAGCCGCCCATCGCTCGGTCAGACATTTCCGTACGTCTACCTCAAGCCCAGCGTGATTCCATCGACCGATCCATTCGCAATCAAGGTAGGTATTCAATATACAGGGGTAACGATCTCCGGAACCGGGATCGGTGTCAGTGACAAGTTGGTCCCCAATGGAACGTCGGGCTCCATTATTTCACCAGTTGATTATCTGCTGTGGCAAGATACTCTTTATGGATTTCGCCTGGAGGCATACCCCGGCGACAGTAGCAAGATCGTATATCGGGTACCTCCGCCTGACCTGAATTACCACAATGTAGAATTCATCTGGTACGACAATTACGACGAATACTATGTTGATAGACAGTTTGTTAACTCGACGACTCACATCTTGGGGATGGCGCGCCCAACTGTAGTTTGGTTTGGCAACCCGCTGATTCCGGGACCGGACAATGTCTGGACCAGTTTCAAGATTGACTATCTGGAGGTAGATGCCTCCGCGGCGACCAATACACCCACGTCAACACCGACGGCGACCAGCTCTGCGACGGACACTCCAACCAACACGCCGACGGACACTCCAACCAATACTGCGACACCTACGGCGACGAGTACGAGTACCAACACGCCGACGGATACGCCCACCCCAACCAACACCGCCACCCCCGCCGCCACCCCCTGCGCAATCGTACCGGCGCTGCCCAGGCTCATCGCACCTGCCAACGGCGCAACCGCATCGACGAGAAAGGTTTTCCTTGATTGGTCTGAGGCCCGATGCGCAACCCGCTATGAAGTACAGGTCAAACGTGGGCCGAGCAGTGCGACCTTGATTGATGGGCAGACTAACCTCACCGTTTCACAATACACGACCATCACGCTTCCGCCCGGCATCACCTACTATTGGCGAGCCCGAGCGTGCGACCTGAAGGGCGGTAGCGCCTGGAGCGCCTACTGGCGATTCACCGTGAGCACCAGGGCGGCATTTGACATCGCTCCGGGAGACTGGGCTCTGGCGCCATTCCTGTGGCTGGACCATTAAAACGACAAGGGCGGACCTGAACGGGTCCGCCCTCTCTTTATCCGCCGATTAATTCTATCCGGTCCCCGACGTGAACCTCGCCCCCCTGGATCACCCGGGCGAGCATCCCGCGCTGTCCATCCAATTCCTCTTGTAGCCCCATTCGGATTTCATCCATCCGCGAGCAAGGCTCACATTCTTTGGTCAACTCAAATAGGGCCTCGCCGATTTTGAGGCGCGTGCCGCCTGCAAGGCTCATCAGGGAAATCCCCCTGGTCGTGACATTCTCTTTGATTGCACCCGCCGGGAGGCCAAACCGGTCGAGCACCTCTTGCTCGACGAACAAGACCTGGCGCGAAGCATTTGGGATGGCGTGCCGGTCCCCTTCCAGCCCGAGGTTAACGACGGCGCGTACTGTTTGCCGCATCTCCATCGGCGCACGGTGGGCAGTGCAAATCTGTAGACTCGCGACAACCGCATCTCTTGACGAACTCGACGTTATAAAAGGGCTCGTATGTGGTTCATTCATATCAGCACCTACCTTTTCCTGTGTTATATGAAGGATCATTCTGCCAGATCAGGGGCGAAAAATCAAATGGGGCTATGGCGAGTTTGAGCCTGAGCTGTCGCTCGATTCCGTGATCTGCAGGCGAGCGAAGGCAATTGTGAATGCGCGCGGATCATCGTTTATGTTAAAGGCTGCGGGGAGCTCCGCTGGCTCGATCGAGTGGATCACCAGCTCATTCCGTCCAGGACGCAGCGCCAGATTCGCGATCATGAGATGGCGAATATCTTCGTTCGGCACGCGTGCGCCCAACACCTCGGCCCCATTCAGATAAAACCGCGAGCGGCGCGGTCGGCCAAGCGCAAAAACATCCACTGCCAAGTCCACCCGACACGGGTTGCGCGCATAGAGCAGCAATTGCCCATCATTGAGCATCCAGCGCAGCAGGCGACCATCTGGGACCGCCTCGGGCTCATACCAACCATTCCCGAATGCGACTACGAACGGCGGCGGCGGAACCGACGGCGCCAGATAAACGGTCAGCGAAGCGTCGTCGGCAATCGGGCTCAAATTGCCAAACGCCTGCTTGATCCATAGCCGGGACTGATCGGTCAGGTCCTTTCCGGCGGTCTGTTTATGCAGCGCGATATAACGCACACCGAAAAAAGCCAGCACTTGCGCCGGAGCAGGCCGTGGCGCAAGAAGAATATCATCCGGCTCGGGCGCATCGAGCGCGGACCGCATTGAGGGCATCCCATTAAAGAGTGGAAAGGGCACCAGCCGCGCATGATAGCCATTCGTCGTGGGCCGGCCATCAATCGTCGAATAGTACATCGCTTCGCCCCCGGTCTTGTAATCGGGAGGCAGATCCAGAACGGCCGAAGTGGAGATGTCGGCGGCCAGTTGCTGAACGGACGGCGGGATGGTGGCAGCCGTGATTGGAAGCGGCACAACCAGAAACTCGACGCCTGCGACGGCGCAAGCGAGACCGGCCAGAGCATAGCCGATCCGGGGTCTGAAACGAGCAAGCAGTTCGGCGAGTCCCATCGCCGCAATCAGACTGCAACCGAGCATGACCATCAGACCAAAACGGCTAATCGAGCGCGCCACCGTCAGGATCACGCCCAGCCCAGGAATGTTGTACAATAACGCAAAGGGGAGGGGGATGCGCCCGCCTCCGGGTAGCAGGTGACTGTTACTGGCAATATGGAGATAGGGACCGAGCGAGAGCACGAAAAAGAGCAGCGCAGCCCCCATCCAGAAATACAACTCCGCGCCCCGTCGCCTATAAACGGCAAAGATGACCAGCGCCAGTGTGGAATAACCGATAAAGAGCGTACGCTCGGCAGGGCCGCCCAACAGGCGCGTTGCGAGCGGAGCGACCATTTGCCCCCAGAGGGATTGGGAACTGCTTGGCGTCACAAAACCGAGCAAGTCGGCGGAGAACTTGTCCGCCTCATCCAGCCCCCGAAAACTTGCAGGGTAGTCATCCTTTTCCTGAATCATCGGAACCAACCAGGGAGAAAGCAGACCAAGCGTCACCCCGATCAGGACGAGTCCGGTACCCAGCAATTGCCAAGAACGGGTGCGCGCCCAACGGTAGAACAAATAGATCCCAATCAAAATAAAGGAGTACAGCGCATAATACCAGTCGGTGAGCGAAACCCAGAACAACAGCACGATTGCACTTGTGAGTCGCCCTAGACCGGGACGGTCCAGGAGCTTTTTTGTGGCCAGCACGGCCAATGGAATGCCTGCGAGCGGCATTAGGTCGAGGTGACTATATGCGAGGTGCGCAAAGCGATAGGGTGAAAAGGTAAAGAGGAAACCGGCAAAAAAAGCGGCATCCCGGCGCCGCGTGAGATCAAACGCGAGCAGGTAGGTCGCATAGCCGCCAGCGATGACGAGCGCAAGGGCTATTACCATGTAAGTGCGAACAGTTCCCAGCGCAAACTGCAACGGGAGGGCCAATACGTCAATTCCCAAGTGCAAAGACTGGAAATAGAGACTGACCCCCATCGGATAGTACATCTGTTGGGTCCAATAGGGATTGACCTGTAGATCGAACAGCGCCCGGCGCACCCAATCGAGATTCCAGATATACAGAAAAGTGTCCGGCGGCTCGCCGGGAAGCGCCGAGCCAATATTCCAGGCCAGTGGATACGTCAGCGCGACCGTGAGCAACGCATACGCCACGAGCACAACCAAGTGCACAAGCGCTGAACGGCGCAGCCGGAATATTCTAACGATCGAGTGCTCGACGTCCACGATTCTATTGCGTCACTCCGGTAAATTCCCATCCGTCGACAAGGAGCGCGGGGACACGCACTGACATGCCGGCCCAATCCGAATGAAAAAGCTTGGTCTCGCGGCCAATCTGCAGAACGTGGTTGAGCGCGTCCAGATATGAAGTCGTAAAACGCATGTTCTTGAGCGGTTGCGTTACCTCACCATGCTCGATCAAAAAGGTTCCATCGCGCGTCATCCCCGTGATCGTGACGTGCAGGGGATGAACCACGCGCGTGTACCAAAAACGCGTCACGAGAACGCCGCGCTCCACTCCCCGGATCATCTCTTCCCGCGAACTCTGGCCCGGGCGCATATACATGTGCAGCGGCATCGGCCCCCAGGGATTCGGCGCCGGGAGCGAGTGTCCGGTCGATTGCTTGCCTTCCTTCCCGGCCGTAGAGGAATCATAGACGACACCGCGTGCGATCCCGTTTTCGACAAAGGTGACCGGCTGGCTCGGAACCCCTTCATAATCAAAGGGGACTGCAAAGGTATCGGATGCCAGGGCGTCGTCGCCGAGGGTCACCTTTTCATCCATTACTCGCTCGCCCAACCGGCCCCGCATAAAGGAACGCTCTTCCTGCACAGCCAGGGCGTTAAAAGAGAGGGTGCCCAGGAAATCGACGACATCGCTCACCGCATATTCCTCCAACAGCACTGTATAGGCCCCCGGCTGGAGGGTAATGGGGTTGCGTGAGCGCATCGCCTTGTCGATTGCTTCGCGCGCCAGCGCCTCGCCGTTCAGATCGCGCACGTCCGGCGAGGCGGCCGAGGCATAGCCAGAGCCCGAATCGGACATGACTGCTGTGTGCAGGTCCGCTACTGTGCCGGGATGATACGCAAATAGGCCGAAGGAATTGGCAATCGCAATCTCAAAGCTCGCAGTCTTGTACGCCCCTGCCGCCGTTAGCTTACTGGCCCCCGACTGGCGACAAATCGATTCCACGACCCGGGCTCGCGCTTCCGGCGAATAATCGGCGGTTTGCTGGACATAGGATTCGGCGCCCGCGATCGGCAGCGGATGTGGCAAACTGGTGAAATCAGGGTTTTCCGGCTGCAACTGGGCGATCGCGCGCGCGATTTCAACCGCACGCCGCAGTCCTTCGGGCGAGAGGTCATTTGATTCCGCCACTCCAATCCGCTTGCCCAGTACCACGCGCACGCGCACGCTGGCATTCGACTCTGCGACATTCTGATGAATGGCATTATTGGCAAAGCGCGTGAGGGCAGAATCCGTCGCAGTGACCAGGACCTCGGTCTGGTCCGCCTTGGAAAAAGCGAGCGCTTGTTGGGTCAATTCTTTAACTTTATCAGGTCCAAGCATAGACACAAGCTCCAGATATCTCTATGTCTTTGAGAACACACGGACATTGCGAAAACGCGCCGGCGCAGCGCCATGGCCAGCATGAATAGTCTGCGGCGGCTGCCCTTTGCCGCAGTTGGGTACCCCCCACACCACCCAGTGATCCTGATTGCAGATGGCGTCACACGACCGCCAAAAATTCGGTGTGATGCCGGTATAGATCGGGTTCTTGAGCAAGCGCGTCTTTTTGCCCCCCTTGATCTCCCATCCCACCTCGGTCCCAAACTGGAAATTCAAACGGCGGTCGTCAATGCTCCAGGACCGATTCGTGTCCAAGAGGATACCATCGTCCGTATCGGCAATCAGATCGTCAAGTTTCCAGGTCCCCGGCAACAAATTCACATTTGTCATGCGAATGAGTGGGATACGGTTCCAGCCAGATGCCCGCATCGTCCCATTGGAACGCCCCAGTCCCAAATCCTGCGCTGTTTCACGGCTCGTCATATAGCCCACGAACCGGCCATTCTTGACAATATCTGCCCGCTGGGCCGGGACCCCTTCGTCGTCATACCCGAACGTCCCCAGCGCGCCGGGAATGGTGGCATCCGCCGTAATGTTGACCAGCTCAGACCCATAGGAAAAATTGTTGAGCTTGTCCGGCGTGAGGAATGAGGTGCCGGCATAGGAGGCCTCGCTCCCCAGCACGCGGTCCAGCTCGATCGGGTGGCCGCAGGATTCATGAATCTGCAGCGCCACCTGGTTGCCGCTCAGGATAATCGTGGTCGCATCGTAATTTGGGCACGGATCGGCGGTAAGCAGTTGAATCGCCTCTTCGGCGATGCGCGGAGCATTTCCCACGAGATCCTGCTCGACGACAAATTCAAAGCCGCGCGTCATCTGATGACGGCCCCAGGGGTACGTGCGCTGTTGGACCTCACCGGCGTCATTCGTCGCCAGCGCCATAATTTCGCAACCACTTTCGACGATCTCTTGATCGATTTGTGCGCCCTCGGTGGAAGCAAAAACCTTGTTCTCCCGGACGAACGAGAGTTCCCCGGAAGTAATCAGATTGACGCCGGGCCTGGACATGCGTCGCATCTCTTGATCGGCCTTGAGCAAAAGATTGATCTTGTCCGACATGGACACCATAAACGGGTCGAGCTGGTAGGTCGTGCGAAACGAGTCACGGTGGGATTCGGGCGGGCCGAGGCGCGCCTCCCGGCGGCGGGCCAGTGCGCTCGCGCGAGCGATCGCGACGGCCTGGTTGACAATCCGATCGGCGTCAGCCCATTCCATCCTGGAGCTGGAAGCAAAGCCCCAGGCACCATCCACCACCACCCTGATCCCAAACCCCTGAGATTCGTTTTGTTCCAGGGCCTCAATCCTGCCGTTCTTGACGATAATATCCTGGGTCTGGCGGTTAATCACGCGCACATCGGCGTAGGACGCGCCGCGAGTCTGCGCCATATTCAAAACGCGCGAAGCTAAATCCTTCATCTCTTTACTTTTTCCTCCATCTCTCGCTCGACCAGCGCAAACGGGATGGTTCCACTTGCCAGGAGCAAATCGTGAAACTCACGTCGCGTCAACTGCTTGAATTTATCACGAAGCTTGAATACTTCCAACTCGCCAATCAGATAGCTGAGCGGCTGAGTCGGCTCGGCCGCGTACCGGCGGGTCTCGGCGCGCGCCGCGGTCGGCGTCATGCCGACCCGATCGACGAGAAACCGCGCGCCCTCGTCCAACGGCATATTATAGCAGTGAATGCTAATTTCGATAATCACCCGCGCGGCGCGCCACAACCGGTCCTTGAGTTGGAACAACTTGGTTCGCGAGTCACGATAATAGCCCGCTTCGTCCATCAGTTCTTCGCAATACAACGCCCACCCCTCTGCAAACAGCGACGATGAAAAGTGCTTGCGCCAGCGGGAGCCCACCTGGTTGGCCCGCGTGAGTTGGACATGATGTCCCGGATAAGCCTCATGCGCCGCCGTAATGGGATAGAGATAATTGCAGTGCTCCTCAAGCTGCTCGACCTGCGCGGCATATGCGGCCGTCCGATCCACCGGCGTTACCCAGAATTGGCCGCGCTGGTCGCCTTCAAACGGCGCCGGGCCAATATAAGCCGCGTAATTGTTCAGCGCGCGCTCAAACGCCGGCGTCTCGATCACCTCGCAATCCTCTTCCGGCAAGGATACCAGATCGTGTTCGGCGCAAAAGCGCCGCAGTTGGGCGACTTCGCGCCGGTAGGCTGACAAGAGTCGGGAAGGCATGGGATAGTGCCGGCGCGATTCCTGTGCGATCTCCAGCCAGCTTTTGGGGGGGTCGAGCCGGCGCGCCCACTCGGCCAGTTCCCGCCCGGTCTCGTCAAATACCCGTTGCCCCATGTTGTACACCTCTTCAACGGAATAGGGCAAGAGATGCTCTCGCTTGAGCCTGGCCTCAAAGTGTTCGATGCCAAGCCCCAGCGGGCCTGTAGAGACGAGCATCAATTCATCCTTGAGGAAATCGAGATACTCGGTCAGGGCGCGGGTGGCTTGCGCCGAAGCTCGAATCAGCGCCTGCGGGCGGCGGGACAATTGCGCGGTCACCTGTGAAACAAGCAGGGCGCAAAACTCGATCGCCCCCTCCGTCTCTTCGATGGCGATCTCGGTCAGCACCCGCGGCGGCGAAAAAAGATTCCGGCGCCCTGCGGCAAGCAGATCGGGGAGCTGGCTCAGGCGTGACGCCATGTGCTGCGCCCTTTCAGACAGCGGGGCAAACCCACGGGACGCGAGCATAAAGATCGAAAAGAGTGGGGCAGTAATATAGAAAGAGGGGTCACGCCGCCAATCGCAGATGGAATCGAGCGACAAGAGGTTCGCTTCAATATCGGACAGGATCAGCGTTCGGTCAATGGCCGCCGAAACCGGGAGGGCCTGCGCATCCAACGCGTCGAACCGCGACCGAAACCCTTTGAGCTCGGCGACATATACGCGCAGCGCCGCCTCGCTCAGGTCATCCAGCCGGTCGTCATACGCGTGAATTCCCAGGTCCGTCGCCGTCGTGGGCGAAGCGCGATAGCTTGCCTCAAAATATTCACTTGCGAGTTGGTCAAACTGCAGGAAAGGCTCCATCACCACTATGCGAGAGACGTTTCGTACCAGGGTAATTTGCAAAACCTCTCTGCCGAGAAAGGTATCACGGTAACAACTCGATCACGCGCGCCAGGCGCTCGAGCCCCACCAGGTCGGGCGGGTCGATCATGATCATCAAATGCTGCACACCCACGTGGGCAAACTCGGCGAGCCGATCGGCGATCTCTTGCGGCGTCCCTGATATTCCATCGTCCAGCCAGGCCTCTTCGCCAGGCCGTAGCAGTTTAACCATGGTCCCCGCAGTCAATTGGACCGCGGCGGGGTCGCGGCCGACCTCAACACATGCCTTTTTGAAACCCAAACAGGCGTCCTGGACTTTGGCTGCGCTCAGGTGCCAAACCGTGTTCCAGGCATCGCCATACCAGGCAGCCAGCCGTAACATGCGCGGCCCTTTGGCGCCAATCCAGATAGGCGGCCCAGCGCGCGAGGGGCCGCGCGGGCGTAGAACGGCATTGTGTGCCTGGTAATACTGCCCCTGAAAATCGACATGTCCTCGCCGGAGCAGCGGCGCGATGATTTCAAGCGCCTCTTCAAAACGACTCGCCCGGTGATCAAAGGGATAACCGAACGCGTCAAATTCCGGCTGATGCCAACCGGCGCCTAATCCGAGAATAAAACGCCCCCCGCTGATTTCGTCGAGCGTGTCCGCCATTTTAGCCAAGAGGGCTGGATTGCGAAACGGGATGGCCGCGACGCTGGGGCCGAGCGAGATACGCGTCGTCACCGCGGCGAGCGCACCCAGCAGCGTGAACGCTTCCCACGCGCCCCGTTCATCCTGTTCCGAAAAGCGGTACAGCAGATGATCGGCGAGCCAGAAGGAATCGAGACCGATCTGCTCGGCCAACAGCACCATTTCTTGCAAGTCGCGAAAGGTCGGCGTGCGGCCACGAAACGATCCCTCAACGGTTCCTGATGCAAGACCAAGTTTCATAGACCCCGCTCTCTACTGGACCTGCGCGCGTTTTTGCTCAAACCGGGCATAAAAACGCGACTCGTCAATCAGCATCCGTGTGTGCGTCCCTTCGCCGATCTTTTCGACATCGTCCCATGCCTCGACATTGAAATACAGCCGGCGGCCATCGACACGGACCAATTCTGCGCGCGCCCGCACATGCATTCCCGGCGGGGTGGCCGCAAGGTGCTTGATATTCACTTCGATGCCCACCGTGGTCTGTCCGGGCAGCAAAACCGATCGGGTCGCATGAAAGGCAGCGCTCTCTATCAGCCCGACCAACGCGGGGGTGGCAAATGCTGCAACCAGGCCGCTCCCATATGCCGCAGCGGTCAACTCTTCGGTGACCAGTTCACTGGATTCGCCGGTAAGACCGGGCGTGATTTGATCCATACGAATTGAATGTCACCTCGACAATCACTGCCCATAAAATCAGCAGTCGATCATCTCGGTAATAAATCAAGGCCAGGCGGCCTGAGCCACCTGGCCTTCCTTTGCTATACGATGAGCGATGTGCGATATTATGCCGGAGTGGGCGCCGGAGTCGCCGCAGGCACCGGCTTCCATGCCGGGCGCTCATGCTTGGGCGAGTCGGCAAACAGCGCCTCAAACTCGCTCGCGTCCACCGTCTCCACCTTCATCAGCCGCTCAGCCAGTTCATCCAGTTTGTAGCGATACCGGCTCAGGATTTCGCGCGACCGGTCGTACGCATTGGTAATAATGCGCTTGACTTCAGAGTCGATCTCCTCCGCCACCTCTTCGCTATAGTTGCGCTGTTCCGAAATCTCGCGACCCAGGAACACCAACTCTTCGCGACTGCCAAAAGTGCGCGGACCAAGCGATTCACTCATGCCATAGCGAGTCACCATCGCGCGGGCCATATCGGTGGCCCGTTCGAGGTCATTCGCCGCGCCCGTCGTCACATCCTGAAATACGATCTCTTCCGCCGCGCGCCCGCCCAACAGACCGGACAGGTCGTCGACGAACTTGCTGCGGCGTTCCAGATATCGATCATCCTCCGGCAAGTGCATCGTAAAGCCAAGCGCCATGCCGCGCGAGATGATCGACACCTTGTGCACCGGATCGCAGTTCGGCAGCATCCGCATCACCAGCGCATGGCCCGCCTCGTGATAAGCAATCACGCGCTTTTCCTCGTCAGTGATCAGGCGGCTCTTGCGCTCCGGTCCCGCAATCACCTTTTCGACCGATTCCTGCATCTCTTTCATGCCGATCGCCTTTTTGTTGCGGCGGGCGGCAAGGATTGCAGATTCGTTCACGAGGTTCTCGATATCCGCTCCCGAGAAACCCGGCGTCCCCTTAGCAATAACACCCAGGTCGATATCGTCCCCCAACGGCTTGCCCTTAGTATGGACCTCGAGAATCGCCTTACGGCCGGCCATATCGGGCCGATCGAGAACCACGCGACGGTCAAACCGGCCGGGGCGCAGCAGCGCTGGGTCGAGAATATCCGGGCGGTTCGTAGCGGCGACGATAATCACATTCGTGTCCGTATCAAAGCCATCCATTTCGACCAGAATCTGATTCAACGTCTGCTCGCGCTCGTCGTGCGAGCCGCCAAGACCGGCGCCACGATGGCGACCGACCGCGTCGATTTCGTCGACGAATACGATACAGGGCGAGTTACGCTTGGCCGTATCGAACAGGTCACGAACGCGGCTTGCGCCCACGCCGACAAACATCTCGACAAACTCGGAACCCGAAATTGAAAAGAAGGGTACATTCGCCTCACCGGCTACGGCACGCGCGAGCAGCGTCTTGCCGGTCCCTGGAGGACCGACTAACAACACACCCTTTGGAATACGCGCGCCCAGCGCGGTAAACTTGTCCGGTTCCTTGAGAAACTCGACGACTTCTTGCAGCTCAGCCTTGGCCTCGGTCACACCTGCCACATCCGCAAATGTTACGGTCGGCTTGTCCCCGCTAAACATGCGCGCGCGGGATTTACCGAACGAAAGCGCCTGGTTGTTTCCGCTCTGCGCCTGGCGCATCAGGAAAAAGAACAGGCCGCCGATGAGGATAAACGGCAGAATCGTCCCCAACAACGCGATAATATTATCCCATTGTGGAGGGTTCGCGTTCGACACATTGGCCTTGATCAACTGGTCCGAGGTGACGCCGTAGCTCTTCATCGTATCTTCGAACGAAGATTTCGAGGACCGATCTAAATTTGCCACCTTGGTGGTCCCATCATTATAGTTGACGGTGACTTGAGTCCCGTTGACCTGTACTTTTGTAGCGAGTCCGTCCTGGACATCCTGTGCCAACTGGCTGACACTGATTTCTTTCGTCTGTGGTTTTGCTTGAAAGAGATTATATGCCAGCACCGCGAGGGTCACCAGAATTAGCAGGTACACAAACCCGTTGCGAAACCATTGGTTATTCGAATTCATCTCTCGCTCACCATTCCTTCTTGCTACCCTGTACAGGGGCTAAACTTATTATACCAGAATTTTCAGATTTCATATGTATCCGGAAAGAACACAACGCTATTACAATCCACCTGGTTGATGCTATAATCTGGCGCGATGGCCTCACATGATTTCCAGGACGCCGTCCACCGAGTTCGCGCACAGCTCACCGTGCCGGCCACCGTGGAGCGCCCGATCCTCATCATTCTCAGCGGACTGCCCGGCACAGGGAAATCTACGCTCGCCGCCCGGTTAGAACAAGCGTTGCCCGCCGTTTCCATTTCAAGCGATCAGGTCCGCCAGGTTCTCTTTCCTTACCCCGCTTATAACTTTGACGAAAACCGCCGCGTTCACGCCGTCGCACGAGCACTGATGCGGCATTTTCTCAGACAAGGCTCCTCGGTCATCGCCGATGCGACCAATCTGGCCGAATGGCATCGCGAAATCCTGCAAGACCTCGCCACTCGGATCAAGGCCCCTACCCTTCTCGTCCAGACCACTGCGCCCAGGACAATTATTCAGGCGCGTCTGCGCCAGCGCTTTTCCCATCGTATCCGTTACGATTTTTCAATGGCAGACTGGGGAGTTTACGAACAAATGGCTCTGACCGTCGAGCCGATTCGTGGAACGCATCTATGCGTGGATACGAGCAAAAACCCGGATCGTATCGTGAGTCGCATCGTCCGAGCGGCTCGGCGAGCCCAGCTTGGCCGCTAGCCAACCAGATGCTCTAATATATTAACGATGCGAGGGCACCGGGTGCATGGGTCCTCTGGACGAGACCGGCTCGCCCGAGCAACGTCACATTCTGCTACCGACGAAACTATCTCTCCCGACCCGCCAGGATCGCCGTCACCTGACGACGGCTCGCCTCACGAATAAAGGCGATTTTCACCGATTCCCCGATCCGATAGCGCTTGAGCTTGCGGGAAAGATCGGCCGGTGTTTTCACGACCTCACCGCCGACCTCGACGATAATGTCCAAAAGCTTTAAACTGGCCTTTTCTGCAGGGCTGTCCGGCTTGACCTCGAGGACCAAGATTCCCTCGGGTGACTGCAACTGGTTGCGGTTGATAATCCATTCATCAATATGGATACTCATCCCGCCCAGACCTAATTCCTGTGTACTGGTCTTGGCGCGCGGCTTGACCTTACCTAGCACATTTAACGCCGTCGCGGCCGGAATGGCAAACCCTAACCCTTGCGCAAACTGGACCACCGCCGTGGTAATCCCGACCACGCGGCCTCTCGAATCCACCAGCGGGCCGCCGCTCGACCCAGGATTGATCGGGGCATCGGTCTGAATCAAATTTTCCAACTGCATCGTGCGCGGTCCTGGCAAGGACCGGCCAAGCGCGCTGACCACGCCGGAGGTCACTGTCCAACCCAACCCCAATGGATTTCCAACGGCAATGACTAACTGCCCGATTTTGAGAGGGCGCTCGCTCAATTCGGCCACCGGCAGTTCACGCGCGCCGATTTTAATGGCCGCCACATCGCGCGCCCGGTCTGCACCCATCACCGCGCCCTCAAATCGCCGCCCATCCGCCAGCGTCACAGTAATCTTGTCCGCATTCTGAATAACGTGGGCGTTGGTCAAAATCTGCCCATCGCGCCTGAAGATGACGCCACTCCCCTGCCCCTGGCCCGCTTGACCACGCCGGGGCGCTTGTATCTCGATCTTGACAACTGCGGGACCCACACGCTCTGCGGCTTGATTAACCAATGTCGAATAGGCGTCTAATGCGTCTGCCTCCCGTTTCATATCCATTCGATCAACCGTTCCCATTTTGAAAAGAGCCCCTCATCATTCAATACGCTCAATACAACCCAATCGCATTTTGCGATGGCTAGTAACAGATTATCCCCAACGCATCCAGATTGTCCCCATATTCAGGAATGACGAACATCGATTCAAGCGGCGCAGCGCACGGCGCCAGAGTCAGGCTGCGGTGAAATACCGTGGACGCGCTACCTGCATCCAGGTTTTGCAAGCGAATGCCGATCTCGCCCGTGCGCGAGAGCGCCACGATCGCCTGCGGGTCCCCTTTGCCGAGGCCTATCGTCGCAAACCGGACGCGATACCCATTCTCCTGATTCAGCAATACAGCGGCAAAAGCCGCATGCCAATTCTCTGCGCCATCCGTTACCGTCAAACCATCTCCATACGCGATCAGCCCTCGCCGGCGAACCGTCGCCTGATAAAACGGCGCCAGCGTTGCCTGGCGACAACAACCGACAAGCTGCCATTTGTTCGATTGAGCAAAAACCAGCCGAATTACATTATCGATGCTCGGATTCATCGCCTCAAGCAACAAGGGCGTCGCGGTCGGCGTCACAGAAATCTCGGTGATCTGGGGGATCGTCACCAGAACGGTTTCAATACGGACCGGCTCCGGGGTATAGTGCAGCGCTGTCACCAGCGCTTCGGATTCGGGCCGGGCTGAAGGACCGCCCTCCGTCTCGTACGCCAGCGCCAGCGCGATGAGGATCATTGCCAGCCCAAGACCGAGCACACGATAATGTTTCATAATACGAGATGGGCAACGGACCGTTTCTTACCCGGCGACCACCTATCCAATCGAATAGTTGTAGCGGGCAACCGGCTCGCCGGTCGCCCGCCACGCCTATCGGAGAATCGTCATGCTGCGCGCAATCCGCTCAAAGGCCGCCAGGTGAGCCTGGAACTCTGCCGTCGGCGCAGTAAAGATGATCACCCAGTAAATATCCTGCCCCTCGATCCAGTACAACAGCTTGCTTAGCGGGGACCCATCCATAGCCGGTCCGGTCAGAACACTCCGGTAAGCGCGATACCGTCCCAGATCGACGATTCGCGGCCGGTCTGACCTGAAATCATAAAAGCCGAGATTCGCAATGGTATATGGAAAGAGTTCAGGGTTACCGTATGTTTGCACCTGGATCAAGCGAATCGTCTCCGCCGGCCAGCTCATCAACGGCGCATATTGGTTGGATTCGCCCCCTTGCGGACAGGTCGCGCAAACGACGACCGCCTCGTCCAGAATGGCGCCGCTCTCCCGCGCCTGCACCTCTCTCGGCACCGGCACAGGTTCTCTGGAAAAAATTGATGGCAGCCAAAGCTGTAGGCCCATCGTCTCGACCCGCGTCCAGCCGGGGATGGGAGTCACCGTCGGCGCGGTCGTCTCGGTGGGCGCCGGCGTCCAAGTCGGAGGCAGGGTCGGAGTGACGCTGGGGGTAGTGTGCAACAGCGTGGCCAGCGCTACCGCGGATTGCGGCTGCGGCGCGGTATCCTGGTTAGATGAACCCGCCGCCAGCAGAATGGCGGCGGCGATCATGATGACCCCAATGGTAAGGGCAAGTGCATTTTTCACGAACAAACTCCGCCCGGTTCTTTCAATCGACGCTCCGGTCCAGCCGGGCCGCCAATTCCTGAACCTTACCGTTCGCATTCATCACGTAGGGCGCATGATGCGCTGACAGGATGGCGTCGAAGGACAAATTCGCGATTTTTGCGATGGAAGCGCGCGAAGCGGGGATATCGGCAATTGACGAGAGGGACATTTCGCGGAACCCGCCCGCGCTCGCCTGCAACAAATCGCCGCTAATCAGCATCCGGTCACGCAGCAGGCAAATATGCCCGGGCGTATGTCCCGGCGTATGGAGGATTTGCCACCCATTCACGACCATCCCTTCATCCACCGGCTTTTCAATCCGGGCCGGCGGCACGTCCATCACGCCAGTCCAGGCAACCGCGCTGTTCAAGACGCGCTCGACCCGGTTGCGCGGTGCGCGCCGCCTGAGCCGTCCTGAGATATAAGGGATATCGGCCACGTGTGCATAGACGTTCGCGCCGGAACGGCGCTTGAGCTCGGCGACGCCACCTACATGCCCCAGATGGTGGTGCGTGAGAACAATCCGGCGAATCGAAATCGGCTGGACCCCGATCTGGGCGAGCGCCCGCAGTACGATCTCTGTCTGGCCCGGGCCGCCGGTATCGATCAGCATAGGCTCCGGGTAAGCCACATAATAGACACGCGGGCCCGCCCCTTCAATGCAATAGACGCCGGTTCCGCCGCCGATTTCGTAGATCATCTGCGTCCTTTCGACGCCATCAGCAATCCGTTAGGCTTTGACCCCTTCAAACAGGTCCGTTTCGCTCTCCGCCCGCGCATCGCGCGACTCGGCCAGGACAAACGATTCGACCGTCATGCGCTCGATGCGCGCCTCTTCAGGTACGCGCGCAAAAAAGGTGTTGGGGCCGAGCTGCGTCGCATGGCAATTGAGCGCCTGCATCTTGAGCCGGGCAAACTCTTGTACGTCGATCCGAGTAGTGATCGCCGCCTCCGGCATCGCGCGGCGGATAAAGCCTTGCGCCACATCCCATTGTTCGCCGTTCGGAAAGGCAAGCTTGATCCACTTTTCGAACATTTCGCGGCTGAACGCGCCGTAATAGAGCTTTTGCGGCGTCCACGGTCTCAGGCCCTCTTCCATAATCTGATTGAGAAAGGCGCGCGGGTCCCCCGCGAGATAATAAGCGGTCGTCGTCGCCTGATGAATCTTGATATGATCCGGGTGCCCATAGCCTCCCCAGGCATCAAAGGTCAAGAGGACCTGCGGCCGCTGCTGGCGAATAATCCGCACCACCTTTTCGACCACGTTCATGAGTGACGCCTGGTGAAAGGAGAGCGGATCCTCGTTCATCGGCGTCCCGGCCATCCCCGAATCACAATAGTCGAGAAAGTAGAGGTTCTTGACCTCCATGAGCTCGGCCGCGCACCGCATCTCGCGTTCGCGCGCATCGCCCAGCGTTTCAGGCGTCGCGTCCGTGCCGGGCGCAATCTCGCCGGCTTCCCCGCGCGTCGCGACCACCAGCGTGGTATTAACCCCCATCCGTCCGTATTTGATAAAGCTGCCGCTCACCCCCTGCTCGTCGTCGGGATGTGCATAAACTGCCATGAGTGATAACTGCTCTGCCACCGCTGCCCCCATGATCCTATGATAGATATTAGAGCGTATTCACACCCTGTAGGTCCCGACAACGACCTTTGAACTGTTGTGCATACGCTCTATTATTATACTGAAAATTCCTGTCCTGCGCGGTCGTACCCCGCAAGATCTTTTGCCTGCACCCAACCCGCTGGGACGCCCGTCTTACCCAACCCACTACGCCGACGGCGGTGAGGCTGGGGCATTCATGAAATTCTTCAGCCTGGCCTTGATCGCCGGCCATTCGTCGTCGACAATGCTAAAATATACGGACGAGCGAGCATAGGCATCTCTGACAATCATGTTTTTGCGCAGGACCCCTTCACGCACTGCACCCAGACGCTCAATGGCCTTCTGTGATCGCGTATTGCGCAGGTCCGTCTTGAGCTGGACGCGAATACAGCCCAATTCCTCGAACGCATGTTGGAGCAGGAGATACTTGCTCTCCGTATTGATCGGCGTGCGCCAATAGGCGCGACCGATCCAGGTCGATCCTATCTCGACATGCCGGTCTTTGACCGAAATGTCGAGATAGCGCGTCTGGCCAATCGCCCGCCCCGACGCGCGGTCAATCTGCGTAAAAGCGAGCACCTCGCCGTGCGCCTGCCGGTCGAGCGCATCCTGAACGATCGCGCGCATCTCTTGCAGCGAGTGCGGCGTATCGTACAGCATATAGCGCCAGATCTCTTCGTCCTCGGCTACCGTCCACAGATCTTCTGCATGGTCGATGGACAGCGGGGCAAGTTGCACCCAGCGCCCGGTCAGCGTGACAGGGATGAGAGACATGCTCATTCAGGCCCCCAGATGTTTTTGGAAAAAGGATAGCGTGCGCCGCCACGCATCGGCCGCGGCCTCGGCGTTATAATTCGGCCGCTGATCGTTAAAGAACGAGTGCCGGGCCCCCGGATAGATCTTGATGTCGTGATCGATCTGATACTTGTCCATCACCTCGTCGAGCTTGCGGCCCGCCTCGGTCGAGAAATCCGGGTCGGGATAGCTTCCGACAATTGGGCAGGCTTTGGCAACCGCTTCCAGCGGTTTGGGGTTTTGCCCATAGAACACGGAAGCGGCGCGCAAATCGCCGTTGACACACGCCAGTTGCAGGGCATAGCTCCCACCCATGCAAAAACCTATCACCCCGACCCGCTTTGCGTCAACCCCGGGCTGCGCCTGCAGGAAATCGAGCGATACTTGCAAATCCTTGACCATGCTGTTATCCAGTGAGCGAAACATCAGGCCATAAAAGGCCTGGAACATGCAGAGGATTCGCGGGCTACCCGAAAAGAGATCGACCGCCAGCGCCGCATACCCTTCGGCGGCCAACCGGCGAGCAATATCGCGGATATTGTCGTTCAGCCCAAAGATCTCGTGAATGACGACAACCCCGGGGAAAGGCCCTTGCCCCTCCGGCCGGACCAGATAGGCTTCAAGCGGCTTGGTTGACGTCGTGCGTGTAATCGCAACGTTAGAATCGGTATAATTCATCCTTCACCCCTTACGAGCCTGGCTGTAGCGCTGGCGTCCCCGCTTCCTGCGCCGAAAAATCGATATCCCGGCGGAACTGGCTCATGTACAGGTCGTAATAGAATCCGTGCTTGTGCAGCAGTTCCTCGTGCTTGCCGCGCTCGATGAACTGGCCGTCCTTGAGCACGAGCACCTGATCGGCATGCCGGATAGTCGAAAGGCGGTGCGCAATCACAAACGAAGTGCGCCCGCGCAGCAGATCTTCCAGCGCCTTTTGAATCAGCCGCTCGGTCCGCGTATCGACCGACGACGTCGCTTCGTCCAGGATCAGGATGCGCGGGTTCGACAGCGCCGCCCGTGCGATCGAGAGCAGTTGGCGCTGCCCCTGGCTCAGCCCCGCGCCTCGTTCGCCCAGGACCGTGTTATAGCCTTCCGCCAGCCGTTCGATAAAGGTATCGGCGCGCGCCAACCGGGCTGCGGCAATCACCTCTTCGTCGGTAGCATCCGGGCGCCCGTACCGAATATTGTTCATGATGGTATCGCTGAACAGGAACGAATCCTGAAGCACCATGGCAATCTGCTTACGCAGGCTCGCGGCGGTCACGTCGCGCACGTCATAGCCGTCGACCTTGACCGCGCCCTTGGTCACGTCGTAAAAGCGCGGAATCAGATTGATAATGGTCGTCTTGCCTGCGCCCGTCGGCCCGACAATGGCGACCGTCTGTCCCGGCTCGGCCGTCAGGCTGACCCCCTGCAAAACGGGATCACCCGGCTCGTACTCTGTCCAGACATCGTCAAACTCGACCTTACCCTGGATCGGCGGAATGGCCGTCGCACCCGGCTTGTCCTGCAATTCCGGCTGGGTATCGAGCAAGCCAAAGATGCGCTCGCCGCCCGCAATCGCGCTCTGGATATTGGTCCAGAGAACAGAGATCTGCGAGATCGGCTGGTTAAACCGCTGCGAATAGGCGATAAAGCTAATGATCAGGCCGAGCGACATCACCCGGCCAAACAGGTCGGGCTTGTTCAGGAGAATCCAGCCCCCAACCCCTGCGACGATGGCAAGCGAGACATAGCCAAAGGCTTCGAGGGTCGGTGACAACGCGCTGGTGTACGCTACAGCGCGAATGCTCGCGTCACGGGTCGCCGCGTTCGAATCGGAAAAATTCTGGATGCTCTCATCCTCACGGCCAAACGCCTGCACCTCGCGCACCGCCGATAGCCGCTCTTGCAGGTTGGCATTCACGTCGCCGACGGTGCGCCGGACGTTGCGATAGGCTTTGCGCGCCTGCCCCGAGAACCAGACCGTCGCAATGAACATGAATGGGACCATGGAGAGGCTGATGAGCGCATAAGCCCAGTCGAGCGACAGCATCTGATACGCGATCCACACAATCAACAGCGCCCCCTGAACGACGCTGATGAGCGCAAACGAGAGCACCTGTTGAATCGTGTCCGCATCGTTCGTGATGCGGCTCATGACATCCCCCGCTTCGTGCTTGCTGAAATAGCCGAGCGAGAGCCGGTGGATATGGGCAAACACCCGCACGCGCAGCTCCCGCAGGACATGCTGCCCCATATAGGTCATTGTGTAAAACATCAGACCCGTGAGAACCGAGCCGAACAAATACAGCCCGATCGTCAGCAGCACGACCTCGGTGAGACCCCAGACATAATCGGTCGTCGTCGCCGTTGCGGGCAGCGCGCCGAACCAGCAGTTCGTCGCTTGCGCCGCCGACGCGGCGCCGGGAAAGCCGGCGCCGCCGCTAAACGCCTTGGCCGTTGCCGGCGTCAGGTAGCAATCCACCGCCTGGCCGAGCAGGTCAGGCCCCAGCACCTGAAAATAGGTTGTAACAATGAGAATCGCAGTCACCGCCAGCAGCGCCAGGCGATACTTTGCAAAATAAGGCCAGAAGCGTGCGAGCGTCGCCCCAACCGACTTGGGCTTGCTCGTCTCGCTCTGTAACATTCTTCCCGGACCACCACCAGGACCCATCATAATGACAATACTCCTCTTTACGCGACCGCCGTCGGCTCGACGGTTGTATCGTCCAGCAACTGCGAGCTATAAATATCCGCATAGATTTCAGATGTCAGCATCAACTCTTCGTGGGCGCCGCGCGCGACCACCCGCCCTTTGTCGAGCACGAGAATCTGGTCCGCGTTCACCACCGTACTGATGCGCTGGGCAATCACGAACGAGGTGCGCCCTTTCATCAAGATATCCAGCGCCTTTTGAATCTGGTACTCGGTCGCCAGGTCTACGCTGCTTGTCGAGTCGTCGAGAATCAGGATGCGCGGGCTCAAGAGCAGCGCCCGCGCGATGGCGATGCGCTGTTTCTGGCCGCCGCTCAGCGTCGAGCCGCGCTCGCCGACCGGCGTATCATATGCCTGCGGGAACTCCATGATAAAGTCGTGCGCGGCGGCCGCTTTGGCCGCCGCCACCACCGCCTCATCCGTCGCGTCCGGTCGTCCGAACGCAATATTATCGCGGATGGTGCCGCTAAACAGGGTCGTCTCCTGGAGCACGATACCGATCTGGGCGCGCAGGCTCTCGATCGTCACATCCCGCACATCATGCCCGTCGATCAACACCCGGCCCTCGCTCACATCGTAAAAACGGGGAATCAAGTTAATGATCGTCGTCTTGCCGCTGCCGGTCGCGCCCAGGAGAGCTACAGTCTGGCCGGACTGGGCCTCGAGCGAGACCTCGCTCAACACCGCCTCGCCCCCCTTGAAATACCGGAAGGTGACATTCTCGAATTTCACATTCCCCGTCACCTCTTTGAGCTCGCTCGCGCCGGGCTTGTTCTCGACGTCGTTCTTGGCGTCGAGAATTTCAAAAATGCGCTGCGCCGACGCACTCGCCTGGGACATCAGGTTGATGATAAAACCGAGCTGCCCCAACGGGAAAAAGACATAGACGAGATAGAGTGTAAACTTTTGCCACTCCCCCAGCGTCAACGTCTGCTCGATGATCTGTCGCCCGCCGAAATACATGATTGCCGCCTGCCCTAGGTTCATGGTCAAAAAGATGGTGGGGAACAAAAAGGAAAAGACGCGGGCAACTCGCAGTTGCTGCGCCATCAGGTCATCCGCCGAGGCGTCAAACCGCCGCTGCTCTTGCGGCTCGCGCGCAAATGCCTTGACCACCTTGAGCCCCGCGACATTTTCCTGAAGAATCGTGTTGAGCCTGGAGATGCGAATCTGCACCTGCGCAAAGAGCGGCTGGCTGACCGCGCCAAAGACCATGAACAGGGCCATCGCGACGGGCAGGATCGGCAGGACGACCAGCGTCAGATTAGGGTTGGTAAACCACAGGATGATGATCGCGCCGGTCAGGAGCACGAATGCCTGCAGCGCCATGACCAGCCCCTGGCCGATAAAGAGGCGCACCTTTTCGACATCGTCTGTCGCGCGGATCATCAACTGCCCCGTCTGGTTCTTGTCGTGATAGCTGAACGAGAGACGCGAGATCTTGCTGAACAGGTCGTTGCGAAAATCGAATGCCACATTCTGCGATACCCGCTCGGCGTTGAACGCCTGGCTAAAGGAAAAGAGGGCGCGCAGGACTGCAAACCCGACAATGCCGAGCATGATCATCGTCAGCGCCGCGGTCGCCCCGCTCTGGTCCGCCTGAAAATCGGCGATCGTCTTGCCGAGCCGCTGCGCCGCCAGCGCCTGCACCTGCGGCGGGAGCGCCAGCACCTGAACGGCGAGGTATGCCTTGACCACCTCGTCGATAATATTCTGAATCAACTGGGGCACGATCAGTTGCGCCGCCGTCGCCAAAAAGAGCGAGCCATACGCCAGCAGCGCAATCCAGCGATAGTGGCCCACATAGCGGATCGCGCGCATCAGGACGGCGGGGTTGGCCCCCCGCCCGCCGCGCCCGCCCCTGCCCGGCGCGCCCATGCCGCCTTGCGGCCCCTTACCGTTTCCACCACCGTTGCGGCCGTTACCGCCGTCTCTCATTCCTTGTGCAATCATCTTTGCTCCAGTACGGCTAGACCTTTTCGGGATAGAATTGGACAAATGCCCGCGTCGCCAGCGCCTGGGCCAGCGCCTCGGGCGCGGCATCGGCGGATACGCCGAAATAGCGATCGAAATTGTCCCGCCGTTCCCGGCGATAGAGCTCGAACAATCGTTGCCGCTCGGCCGGGTCCGTCACCACCTGCCCGCGCGCCTGAAATTTCCGGCCCCGGTATTCGAGCGTCACAAGCGACTGCTTGCGCATATTGCGGAACCAGTTCGAGGCCCCGGAGGCGCGCGTTGTCGCCACCAGAACCTCTCCGTCTTCCAGCACGCCAATCGGGGTCGAACGGTGCTTTCCCGTCTTGCGGCCGACCGTCGTAATGACCATCAACTGGTTGCCCATTGGGGCCAGTAAATTGCGCCGCAGCATCCACATCATCCCATGAACGGCGGCTTTGGTCACCGGCGAAACCTGCAAGCTCGGCGTCGATTCAGTTGTTTCAGTTTGCCATTCGGCCATTGCGGAATCATTCCCTCCCGGCATTATTACTCACTACACTTGATACGCAACCAGCATCCATTCCAGCTACTATTCCTCTGCGCGAATCTTTGGGAAAAAGATAAAGACCGCGATCGCGATCACCAGCATTGCGATACCACCGATCCCCACCGTAATTGGCGCTCCGATAATCCCGGCCGTCACCCCCGCCCCCAGCGCGCCGATCGGCATAAACCCGAAAAAGACCAGCGAATAGAGCGCCATCACGCGCCCGCGCAGCTCATCCGTCACCTCGATCTGCACCAGCGTATTTGCCATATTCATCATCAGCATAAAGGCCCAACCGGCGGCCACGAGCATCAGCAAAGAGAGCCAGATCGTGTTGGTCAGCGCGAACAAAACGAGCGTGATGGGAAAGATAAACATGCCCACCGTCAACAACTTGCCCTTGCCGCGAAACCGCCCCAGCGAGGCGATCATCAACGCCGAGATCATTGCCCCCAACCCGCGCGCCGATTGGAGATACCCATTCGTCGCGGCATCGCCGTGTAACACGGTCACCGCCCAATCCGGAAAGAGCGTCGCAAAAGCAAGCCCAAAGAGACTGGACACACCGACGATGGCGATCAACGTGCGGATCATCGGGTGGCGGATCGTATACCGGAGCCCCTCCATCAAATCCTGCAGTCCAGAGGTCGCGCGTTTGCGAATCTCGACCGGCTTGAGCTTCATCGCCGCCAGCGCCGCAATCACCGCAATAAAAGAGATGCCGTTGATAGTAAAACACCAGGCGGGACCCAGCAGACTGTAGGTAATGCCTGCAAAAGCCGGTCCAAAGATGGTCGCCGCCTGGAACATGGTCGAGTTCAGCGCGATGGCGTTCGTCATGTCCTTGCGGTCCACCATCTCGAGCACGAACGCCTGGCGGGCCGGTGCATCAAAGGAATTGGCAATCCCGAGCAAAAAGGCCAGCACGATAATGTGCCAGGGCTGAACCATTCCCATAAACGTGAGCGCCGCGAGGATAAAGGCCAGGACCAGCATCACGCTCTGGGTAATCAGCATGAGCGTACGCCGCGACATCCGGTCCGCCACCACCCCGGCATAAGGCATAAACAGCCACGTCGGCAGGCCGGAAGCGAACCCGACATAACCGAGATAGGCCGGGTTATTGCCGGTCAGTTGATAGATGAGAAACTGCTGCGCGGCCGACTGCATCCACGTCCCCACCAGCGACGCCAATTGCCCGTAAAACCACAGCCGGTAATTCGGATATTCCAGCGCGGCAAACGTCTTGCCCATGCTAAAGCGCGCCGTCGCCACCTCGCGGTGATGCTCTTTGGCAACGGGTGCAGCCGCCTGCGCAGTTGGCTTGTCCTCATTCACAATGCGATCCGCCATCCATCCCCCTATTTGCCACTTCGCTTGCCGGTCAGCATCTCTTCATAGGCATCCCGGAACGTCGGATAAATCAACTGCACGCCCAACTCTTTTTTGATCTTGCCGTTCATACAATAGTAATTGTTCGTCAACTGCCCGATCAGATTCTCGTTCAGGTTGATCTGGGTCTGCCCGGCAAACCAGTTCAGGGCGCGCCCGACCGTCCCGAACGCTCGCGCCGCATTCGCCTCTAACAGGAGCGGCGGCGGCGCGCCGATGGCCTCGGCCACCTCAAAGAAAAAATCATGCGCCGTCGTCGGCAGGTCGTCCCCCGCCAGATAGACGGCGCCCGCCGCCCCCTTGTCGAGCGCGGCCAGCAGCACCTGCACCAGGTCGTCCACATGGATGCGGCTCTGCCAGTTCTCCCCCGCGTTCAGCAATCGCAGCCGCCCCGCCTTGAGCGATTCCATATAGTCGCGCCCTGGTCCGTACACGCTCGGCACGCGCACCGCGACCGCCGGCAATTCGGCCGCGACGCGCTTTTCAATCTCGACCGTCACCTTGCCCAGCGCGTAACTCGGCTTGACCGGCGAGGTCTCATCCAGCCGCGCCTTGGGCTTACAACTCCCGTACACCGACACATTCGAGGCCCAGATATATTTCTTGACGGTCTCGCGGTCGATAGTCTGCAAGAGGTTCTCTACGCCGCCGGCAAGGACGGCGCGCATCAACGGGGTATCGGCGCGGCAATAGCCGACGAGGTTATAGATGACCTCCATCTCTTGTGCGATGGTGCGAATATCCTCGATCCGGCTTAGGTCGCCGGCGCGCAACTCCATCCCCAGCTTTTCCAGGGCAATCCCCTGTTCCAGCTTGTGGACGAGCCCGCGTACGCGATGCCCCCGCTCGATTAATTTGGAAACCAGGCGCGACCCCGTATAACCGTCCGCTCCCAACACCAGAATGTTCATCGTCTTTTCTTGGCCTGATAGGCCGCTAGATAATCGTCCAGTTCTTGTCCGCTAAACGGCCGGCCGTGCCCGCTGTAAAGAATGCGCGGCTTGACCCCCTGAATTTTCGGGCCGCTCTCGCGCGCCATCTCCGGCTCTTCCCAATACAGCGGATAGCCGACCCGGATCATATTGATGAGGGCATCCCCGATTAGCGTTACCCCATCCTCCAGCGCCAGCGACACCGAGCCGCGCGTATGGCCGGGGGTGTGCAAAAGGTACCCCTCCACCCCAAAATCGCCGAGGGTCTGACCCTCTTCCAGCCAGACATTCGGGGTAAACGGCTCATAACTGGGCTCGAACTTGACCAGGTGGGCGGCCCGCTGACTGGTCCCCCCCACAAACCCGCGCCCGGTCGGGATCCGGTGCCGGCCGGTCACCGCATACTCGGCGTCGGCGCGATGCACGGCAATCGGCGCGCCCGTTCTGCGGTGCAGCTCCGCCGCGCTCCCCGCGTGATCGACATGGATATGGGTCAGGAGAATCAACCGCACATCGCGCGGCTGGTACCCAAGCTGCCCGACACGCCGCAGAATCAGCCCTGCAAACCCCGGCCACCCGGCATCGACAATCACAATCCCATGCCCATCGTCAATCAGATGGACATTCGCAATCCCTGCGACCACTGAGTGAATTCTCATTAATACCAGTTTGTCATTCTGAGTGAATCTTCATGAATACCAGTCTGTCATTCTGAGCGGAGCGAAGAATCTCCGCCCGGCGACACGCCCCGATTCATCCGTTCGAGTATCGCGAGGATCCGCGCGTTCTTTGGGATATCCGACATCGAATCCCCATAATGCGCATACCGGATCATCCCCGCCTTGTCGATCACCATCAACGCCGGCATCCGTCCGAATTGCAGCATCTTGACCTGCTGCTCGTACAGATCCGGCACCCGGCACTCGGGGTCGGGCATCCCGATGAACGGGAATTTGTGACTCGCCCAATGATACTCGAACGATTTCCGGTCGTCCGTGCCGATCACCAGCACCTCGGCCCCGTGTTTTACAAATTCCGCATAGTCGTCGCGCAACTGCGCGAGATGCCGGCGGCAGTACGGTCAGGCAAAACCCCGGTTAAACACCAGCACGACGTTCTTTTTCCCGCGGTAATCCGACAGCCGAATCGTCTTGCCGGCCACATCGACCAGTTCAAAATCAGGAGCAATCTCGCCGCTTTCCATATTATTCTCCCCTAGTTTGCCGTAGCAAGATAACCCCTGACCTTTTCAGCAAGATCATGATTGGTATCGGCAAGGCACTCTTGAACCATCCATTCGGGCAGCGGGCCAAGCTGCATCAAGCGGTCCACAAATTTTTCCCGGCACTGAGAACAAGGCCCCATCTCATACAGCTTGACAAGCAATCGCGCCTCGACCTGCGGATTGGGATGGGCTTGATAGAACGTGGGGACATCAAAGCCCAATGAATGGTATTCCTCAGAATCCATTTGACTTGCGGCTAGCGATTCGATGATGGCATCATCGCCGTCCTGATAGTTATTGATGAGCAGTTTAACCACATCCCCCAACCGTCGAGATTCTCGAATGAGCTTGAAGGCAAAATCACGAACTGTGCAATCGCCGATTTGGGAAAGCGCCATCAAGGCTCGCACCGAAATCGCCCGGTCCGCGTAATCGACCAGTTCAAATAGACGTGAATGATCGAGTGGAAAACGCCTATAACAAAAGATGTACAAAAGAGACCGCAACCGCTTTTCATCTGTCTCTTGCAACAGGTCCGCCGCTGCCTGTGCGATATCTTCTTGGCTTGCCTGCTTGCCCCAGGCTCTCAGAGAGAGCTCCCTTGGCCCGTAAGGGTTCCGCATGAGCATTTCTCTAATTTCCGCATAACGATATGCAGGCGTCTCTCGTCTTTTTGCGACGATGCCTGCCGGTTCGAGATGAAAGCCTTCGGTCGCCTTGACGTAGGTCTCAAGGTTGAGATTGGTTGATGCCCCGTGACGCAAGGCATCCAGCGTCTCTGGCTCCCCATATTCTCTTGCGGTCAACTCGAGGATATAAGAGACATCCACCAGAGGTTGTCCTGCGGCAATCAGCGCACCGACTCGATCGGCCACGACGAGAAAAGCGTCAATTCCATCCAACTCGATCAGTTGTTCAACCCCAATATATACTTCGCCTCGAAACCTCGGGTTCTCTTTATAGTTTACGACGAACCGGTCATACATCAAACGACGGGCACGCGTATCACCGCGCTGGGCAAATATCTTGACCGAATCGAATAACTGTTCCGTGTCATAATTACCCCACTCTTCCAGTGGCGCAGTCGCGCAAGTAGACAGGATTTGCTCGTGATAAAAATCCGGCTCACCCGTCTGCTCGATCACCCGGAGCATATACTCGGCCCGGCTCCCTTACAACTGGCGGTCATAGGATGTGTTATGCAGACAGGCATGCAGAATCACATCGCGATACGGCGCTGCGTCGTGCTTTTGCAAATAGCGCACGGGACGGCCATGCCCGGCGTCAATCAGCCGCTTGAATTCAGGAATTTCCATTATTCATAGCGCAGGGCGTCGATCGGGTGCAGCAGGCTCGCCCGCCACGCGGGATACAGGCCAAAGAACAAGCCAACCCCCATCGAGAACCCGACGGCGAGGCTCACCGAGCCCGTATCGACCACCGTCGTAATAATCCCCGTCTGAGTGACCGCCTCTGCAATCCCCGCGCCCAGTAGGATGCCCAGTATACCACCACTCACACTGAGCGACACCGCTTCGATCAGGAACTGGAGCAGGATATCGCGCCGCCGCGCGCCGACCGCCTTGCGGATGCCGATCTCGCGCGTCCGTTCGGTCACGCTCACCAGCATGATATTCATAATCCCGATCCCGCCGACCAACAGCGAGATGGCGGCAATCGACGCCAAAAAGATGGTCAGGATGCTCGTAATCTGCGACAGCGCGCCGAGAATATCCTTCTGGCTCAGCACCGAGAAATCGTCCTGCTGGAACTGAATGTGGTGCCGCTCGCGCAAAAAGAGCGTCATCTGTTGAATTCCCACGTCAATCGCCTTGTCCGTGCGGGCCGATGCATAGATGACCGAAACCCGGTGTTGCCCGGTCGGCGTCAGCGACTGGGTGCCAAAGAGGCGAATCTGCGCGGTGCGAATCGGCACAAAGATCACATCGTCCTGGCTCCCGCCAAACATCCCGCCGCCTCCCTTGGTCTCCATCACCCCGATCACCTTGAAGGGGACGCGATTGATCTTGATGGTCTGTCCCAGCGGGTCGCTCCGGCCAAACAGGTTCTTGGCCGTATCCGAGCCCAGCACCGCCACGCGCGCCAGCGTATCGTCGTCGCGCGGCTCGATAAACCGGCCAAATGCGACATGGAAATTGCGCACATTCGGAAAATCGGCGGTCGTCCCGGTGACCGATGTGCTGGTATTATTGCCGCCGAACACCACCTGCCCGCTCGCCTGGTACACCGGCGCAACCTCGGCAATCCCGGAGCAGCAATCCGATTTGCCGAGCGCATCCGCATCCGCCAGCGTCAGCGTCGCCGCCGTGCCGGCGCTCGAGCGCATCCCGTTTTGCTGAAAGCTGCCGGGGACGACAAAGATGAGATTCGAGCCGATCCCCTGCACCTGCTGCGTAATCGCGGCGCCCGCCCCCTGCCCCACGGCCAGGAGCGCGATAACCGCCGCGACGCCGATAATCACCCCGAGCATCGTTAGCCCCGAGCGCATCTTGTTCGCGCCCAGACTCCGCAGTGAAATGCGATAAGATTCCCAGATGTTCATATCAATTCAAATGGTCCTCAACCACCAACCCGTCGCGCACGCGAATCACGCGCCTGGCCTTCGCCGCCACTTCGGGATCGTGCGTGACCAGCACCAGCGTCTTGCCCTCGGCGTTCAGCCGCGCAAAAATCGCCATAATGTCATGCCCCGACGTGCTGTCCAGGTTCCCGGTCGGTTCATCGGCAAGGATCAAGGAAGGGTCATTGATGAGCGCGCGGGCAATCGCCACGCGCTGCTGCTGGCCGCCGGAGAGCTCGTTGGGCCGGTGATGGGCGCGATCACCCAGTCCGACCGATTCGAGCGCCGCCAGCGCCCGCTGCCGCCGGTTCTTTTCGCCCGCATACACCAGGGGCAGCTCGACATTATCGACGGCCGGCGTGCGCGGCAGGAGGTTGAACGTCTGAAAGACAAAGCCGATGCGCCGGTTGCGAATCTGCGCCTGCTGATCGTCGTTCAGCTTGCTCACATCCTCCCCGGCCAACAAATAGGCCCCGCCGCTCGGCGTATCAAGGCAGCCGATGATATTCATCAGCGTCGATTTCCCCGACCCCGAAGGGCCGACAATCGCCACATACTCCCCGCGCATGATCTTGAACGAGACCCCGCGTAGCGCCCGCACCTCGACCTCGCCCATCTGGAACAGCTTGGTAATATCCTGCAGCTCAATCACCGGCGTCGCGGGATCGTCGAGCGCGCCGTTCGCTTTCCCATTTCCATTCGACTGGGTTGCTTTTCCGCTTGCCTCAAGGTTCGATTTCAATCCATTATTCGCCATTCGGTTTCCCCTACTTACCACCGGTGCTCGCACCCGGCTGGCTAAACCCCGGCAGTCCTTGCGTGGTCACCGCCGTCACCACCTGGTCCCCTTCATTGATCCCGCTAATGACCTCACTCTCCTGGTCGTTCGAGAGGCCGAGCTGCACCTGCACCTCTTTTTGAACGGCGTTCGCATAGATCGTCACATAGCGCTTGTTATTCGACGCCCGCACCGCGCGGTTCGGGACCAACAGCACATTGTTCTTGTGCGCCACTTCGACATTCGCGTTGGCCGTCATACCCATCTTGACCGGCATATCCGAGGCGGCCACGTCGATCTTGACCTCGTAATTCACGACCCCCTGCACCGTCGCCGCGCCCGGCGCAATCTCGGACACCGTGCCCGCAATCGTCTGCCCTGGAAAGGCGTCGAGATCCATCGCCACCTTTTGTCCGAGCGCGACCCGCGGGATATCCGTCTCGTCGATATTGAGCGTGATCTGCAAATGATCAATGTCCGCGACCGTCACCACCGGCTTACCCGCCTGGATAAAATCCCCCTTGTCCAGGTCCATCGCCACAATCGTCCCGTCGAACGGCGCGACAATCACCGCTTCGTCCAACCGCTTTTTCGCCAGGTCGCGGCCCGCTTTCGCCACATCCACACTCGCCTGCGCCTGCGCAATATCGTCCGTCGTCGGCGTCAGGCGCGCCAGTTGGTCCTGCACCGCCTGCACCTGCGCCTGCGCCGCCTGCACTTGCGCCTGCGCCGCCTTTAATTGGGCATCCGTCGCTTTGAACCGGGCATTGTACGCCGTCACCGCTTTTTGATAATCGAGCGTTGCCTGCTGCAACTGGAGCGACTGTGGCATCATCCCGATATTCGGGTTCGATCCCCCGCCCACGCGATCATACGCCGCCTGCGCTTGATCCAGCGCCGCCCTGGCCTTGGACACATCCGCCTGCGCCTGGGCCACGTCATTCGGATCGGGCTGGAGCAGCTTGTTATACGCCGCCTGCGCCGAAGCTAGGCTCGCCTGCGCCGAGTCCAGGTTCGCCTGCGCCGCGGCCGTCGCCGTCTGCGTTCCCCCCTTTTGCAACTGGGTCAGCTTGGCCTGCGCCAGGTTCAGGTTGGCCTCCGCCTGCGTCACCGCCAATTCCAATTCGCCCGCATCCAGCTTGAGAATTGGCTGCCCGGCCTTGACCTTGTCGCCGCGTTTGAACAACAGCTCGTTGAGCGTGCCGCTCGTCAGAAACGCCAGGTCGGCGCTCGACCGCGCCTTGATCGCGCCGGTCGCGCTGACTGTCGCAATCAGGTCCCCGCGGGTCACCGCCGCCAGGTCGTCCGGCGAAAGCGTGGCCCCTGCGTTACGCGCATTATTCATGACATACCAGGCAATCCCGCCGACTGCAAGCACAATCAGCAGCGCGCCAATGGCAATCACCCATATCCGTTTCATCTAGGATTCCTCCTGCAATTCATTCATATAGCGATCGAGTAGCCCTACAAAGGTTTCGAGCTCTTGCGGCGCAAAATGCGCCACGGCGCGCCGGGTCAACACCCGGCGCGATTCGCCGGCCCTTTCCAGCAACGCCCGGCCTTTGGCGGTCAATTTGACCATCACCTTGCGGCGATCTGCTTCCCCACCGCGCTTGCGCGCCACCAATCCCTCGGCTTCAAGGCGGCCCACAATCCCGGTCATGGTAGCATTCGATTGGAACAGCTTGTCCGCCAGGTCGCCGATTGCGCACCCCACCGGACCATGCGCCAGTGCGACGAGCACCAAAAACTTGGGGACGGTCAGCTTGTGCTCCTGGAGCATCTTTTCCATTCGCTTTTGCTCCAGCCACATCAAGCGCCGCAGGGCCTGCTCGAACGCCTCGACGGCGTCGAGCGTTTCCGTATGTGTGATATTCATCACATCCTCAATTCACAAGACAAGACCCCGGTACGGGACTGCGCCCGCGCGCCCGGGGTCATTCCAGATTCAATATTCAATCAAGCTAAATATTTACTTTGCGAGGTAAAATATACTATAAAAACAAACTGTTGTCAATAGGGCGGCGCGCTGTTAATCGACCACCACCGGCTCGATCTGTTCCACGCGGTGGGAGCGCGGCGTGGGGATCAACACCGAGCTCAACGCGCCAAACAGGACGAATATGGCGGCAAAGACGGCGGCGCTACGCGCCCCCTCGGCAATCGCGTCGTCAAAAATCTGCGTGATGGCCAGCCCCACCGGCGAATTGGCTGCGCCGGCCGGGCCCTGCCCCGGTCCCGTCGTGGGCGCCGATTCGCTCAGTCCGCTGTCCAGCGCTCGTTCAATCGCCGGTTTGGCCTGCGGCGGCACCTGTACCGACGCGCTCAACTCGGCCCGGCCCACGCTGGCGATCTGGCTCGCAAAGATAGCGCCCAGCACCGCCACGCCGACCGCCGCGCCGATCTGGCGCACGGTATTGTTCGCGCCCGAGCCAACCCCGACCTGCTCGCGCGGAATATCGCTCAACGTCAGGTTGGTCAGTTGCGCAATCGCCATCCCGACCCCCGCGCCATACAGGACGAGCACCGGCACAAAGACGATAAAGGCCGTATCGACTGCAATAATCCGGCTGAGCAGAAAAATCGCAATCGCCTCGCACACCATCCCCGCCGTGACCACCCACTTGGGACTGAACCGCGCCGAGAGCATCCCCGCCAGCGGCGCAAACACAAAGTTCGCAATCGCAAACGGCAGCAGGATCACGCCGGTTTCAAAGGCGCTCAACCCGCGCACCCCCTGCAAATAGATCGGCATGACAAAGAGGATGCCAAACTCGCCCAGGGCGACGATGAGCACCGTCATCAAGCCGTAGCGAAACCCCTTGAATCGGAGCAGCGAGAACGGAAACAGCGGCTCTTTACCTGCCCGTTCGACGCGCAGCTCGTACATCACAAAGGCGGCCAGCGAAATCGCCGCCAACGCAAAGAGAAACGGCGTAATGGCAATGGTCGTCAGCGGCCAGGTCAAGCCGCCCAGCTCGAACGGGTCCGTGGGCGTCCACCAACCGTGCGCCTGACCTTCGATGAGCGCAAAGACCAGCGACCCCAACCCGACGGTCACCAGCGTCACCCCTGGAATATCGATGTCGTGCTTGTGTCCCGCGTCGCTCGACTCTTTAATGACGAGGAGCGCGCCGACAATGGCAGCGATCCCGATCGGGAGATTGATGAGAAAGGCCCAGCGCCACGAGAAATAGGTCGTCAGAAAGCCGCCCAGCAGCGGTCCGAGCGCCCCGGCGGCGCCCGCCGTCGCGCCCCACACGCCGAACGCCACGCCGCGCATCCGGCCAGTAAAAGTGGACGAGAGGAGCGAGAGGGTTGAGGGAGAGGTCATCGCCGCGCCCATCGCCTGCACGAACCTTCCAACGATAATAATGGGAATGCTCGGCGCGATCCCCGTAATCAGCGAGCCCACGATAAAGACCGCCACGCCCGCAATAAACATCCGCCGCCGCCCAAACTGGTCCCCCAGCTTGCCCCAGGTGATAATGAACGCCGCGTACACCAGCGCATACAACGCGCTGATCCACTCGACCTCGTGCAGCCCCGCATTAAACTCAGCCCGGATCGTCGGAATCGTGACATTGACGATCGTCACGTCGATAATCACAATCGCCAGCGCCAGGCTCAGCACAAACAACGTCAACCAGCTCTTGCGATCCGGCCGCGTCTCACCCGGCCCCTGCCCACTCCATGGTTGCCCCTTACTGCTCAATCGTTTCTCCTCTTTTCAATTATCACCACACACCAGGCCTTTCGGCCCATATCTTATACGCCCTGCGTTACCCCTTGCATCCTCTTCCCACACTCCCCTCGCCCTCAAATCACTGTTGACACTCCACTTATTCGGGTGTAAAGTTTGAATAGATCGTAAGCAGGCGTCGCGCGTGGCGCAGGCGGGCGAAGCGTGCCCAGTAGTGCATCAACTTGATGCACCATAACGGAAGCCTTGATCTCTGGTTTCCCCTTTGCCTGTGCATGCGGACGCCTGACACCAGAGGGAGCTCGTGGCGTGACCAGCCGTTATCTGATAACGGCCGGTTTTTGTTTGCGCGTCAAACAAAGAGGAGGACCTATGATTCTCGTCGTCGGAGCCACCGGCACGCTCGGTGGCATCATCACCCGAATGCTGCTCGTCGCCGGCAAACCGGTGCGCATCCTGGCCCGCCCCCGGTCACGTCATCAACCCCTCGCGCTGGCGGGCGCCGATATCATGATGGGCGACCTCAAAAACCCCGAGTCGCTCTATATGGCCTGCTCCGGGGTCGATACGGTGATTACGACGGCCAACTCGGTCCTGCGCGGCGGCGAGGACACGATCGAGAGCGTGGACCTGCGCGGCAATCAAAACCTCATCGACGCGGCCCGCGACGCCGGGGTGCGGCATTTCATCCTGATGTCGGTCCTCGGCAGCACGCTCGACAGCTCCGATCCCTTCACACGGGCCAAGGCCGAAACCGAGGCTTATCTGCGCGCCAGCGGCATGCTCCATACGATCATCGCGCCGAACATCTTTATGGAGGTTTGGCCCGCCCAGGTCGTCGGCGCGCCGGCGCTCAAGGGCTTGCCGGTCAAGATCATTGGCAACGGGTGGCGCAGGCATGCCTTTATCTCCATCGGCGATGTCGCCGCCTTTACCATCGCCGCCGTCGATCACCCCGGCGCAAAAAACAAGACCCTGCCGCTCGGCGGCCCCGAGGCGCTCACCTGGCGCGATGTCATCCACATCTATGAATGGGCGATGGAACGCGCCATCACCGCCGAATTTCTCCCGCCCGGCAGTCCCATCCCCCATCTCTCGGAATGGATGACGGGCATGCTTGCCGCCATGGATACGTTTGATACCATGCTCGATACGACCGAGCTCGCCGACGCCTACGGCGTGCGCCTCACGCCGCTCCACGAAGTCATCCAGCGCACACTCGAGCCGGCGCATGCGTAAAGAAAACAAGACCAAGCATCCTGCTTGGTCTTGTTTCATCTTTCCTTTCTTTGCGTCCCCGCGGTTCAATCTCTACCTCTCAATCGCCAGGTGCAGCGACTCTGTCGAGCTGACGAGAGCCGACCGGAGCGCGCGTGGAAAGATACTCTCGGTCACGTAAGGGACCTTCCCCAGCGTCAACTCAAGCACCACCCCGCGCTCGGTTTCATTGACGCCGACTCGGTTCACCCGCGTCCGTGGATAAATCTGGATGACCTGCCCGTAAGGCCACATCTCGAGCGGCTGGCGGATCAATGTCCCGTGATAGTTCGTCGCCAACCAGAGCTGTCGCTCGCGCCCGCGCCGGAACAGGCGTCCCGGCGGATCGCCCGGATCAAATACCGATGCCAGCACCTGTTCCCCCGAGAGAAGGGTATCGAGGCGCACCGCGTTCATAAACTTCATCGGCAGGCGCATAATCTCCGGCGGCGGCTCCGGGCTGGGCTCCGCCCCGGCCCGGTACATCGGTCCCAGCGCCGCAGCCTGCAACCCCGAGAGCAACCCGCGCACCACGCTCACGCCGACGGAATTGAAATCCAGCCGCGTGTGAACCACCCGGCCCACCTCCTCCCAGGTGATCTGGATCCAGCTATGCACCAGGATGCAGGCCCACTCGAAAGCGAGAATATCCCGAATCGGGATTTGCACCAGATCGAACGAAGCATCGCCGCCAGCGCCCGAGAGAATCAACAACCGGTCGTCGGTCTGCACGACAATCCGTTCCGGAGTCGTCCGCTGCTCCACCTGAATGAACTGCTTGCGCAGGGCGCGGCCCATCAAGACCAGATCAAACGGCGGAAGCTGCAAAATCTCGACCGCATCCAACGCATCCACCGTACGTTCCAGCACGACGCGCGGTCCCGCGTCGAGCGCATCAAGACTGGGTATCGATAGTGGAAATCGTTCGCGTACTCGCATGATCTTCGCCTCTCACTGGATTAGGGTTATTCGTCATTCTCCCGATGCTGGGTTAATTGCATGACTATCGCATTATACCCTCTCGGACCATAAAGGCCATTTCCACTATCTCTTTTCTTTTCGCGTTCTTGGCGCGTTTGGCAGTTCAGCCTTTAGTTAATGGGTCCCTCGGGGAGTGTTGCCCGCTCGCCGATTGACATACAGTAGCAGTCCGATGCCCACAATTCCCACCACCAGGCCGATGACGGCCCATTGACCTTGTCCTGCCATCACGCCGGTTTGTAGGATGTTAGTGCCTTGCAGTATCCACACGATGCCGGTTAGAGTCAGAATAACCCCGATGATGTTCGCTATCCACTTCATGAGTTTACTCATCTTTCCTCCTTCTTCTATTGCAATAACTCTTAAGACCTGCTAAATCCACAAAACGATATTCATCTGAATCCTCCTCTCTATGGTGAGCTTCATGTGCTAGAGCTCAATTTTCCAAGGGCCCTGGCTAACTGCTCACCTTACGCAGTAACTGTCATTTCGAGCCGCTTTTGCGAGAAATCTCGCCTCCAAAAACCGAGATTTCTCACTGCGTTCGAAATGACATGCGTAACGTGAGTAACTGCTCGGATTATCGGCAGTTTTTGTCCCAGAGCAAATTCCTTCCAATAAGGTTGCCCGGCTTGTTTGTAAAAGTGTTGCCCTGCCACGATTGCCTCACAACGTCCCTTGTGCTAGAATTGGCCCTGACCCACTCACTCGAAATCTATCGGCACTTCCAAGGCGAATCCATGTCCGAAGCGGATACCTGCCGCACCTATATTGTCCCCAAACTGCACACCGCAGGCTGGGAGGATGACTCGATCGCCGAGCAGCGTGTGATCGCGCCCGGCCGTATCGTGCCGGTCGGTCATGGACACACGCGCCAGCCCAGCCGCCGCCCCGATTACCTCCTCTATCTCAAAAAGCACTATCCCATCGCGGTGGTCGAGGCCAAAGCCGATTACAAGCTGCCGGGCGATGGTCTGCAACAGGCCATGCACTATGCTGCCATGCTGGGGCTCAAGTTCGCCTATGCGAGCAACGGCGCGGGCATTGTCGAGCACGATTTTATTACCGGCCTGGAAAGAAACCTTTCCGATTTCCCGACCCCCGACGAACTGTGGGCGCGCCTGCGCGGCGACCTGCACCTGGCCGACGCCCGCGATGCCGCCGACGCGTTGACCGCCTATTTTGAAGAGGTCGGGGCCAAATCCCCGCGCTATTACCAGGAGATCGCCATCAACCGCGCCGTGGAGGCGGTCATTCGCGCTCAACCCCGCATCCTGCTGACCATGGCGACCGGCACGGGCAAGACCTTTGTCGCCTTTCAGATCATCTGGCGCTTGCTCAAGGCCAAACGGAAAAAGCGCATCCTCTATCTCGCCGACCGCAATGTGCTCATCGATCAGGCCAAGGACCGGACCTTTAGCCCGCTCGGTCAGGCGGTCCACAAAATCCAGGGCGAGGCGGTCAAATCACGCGAGGTCTATTTCGCGCTCTACCAGGCGCTCTCCGGCGCCGGCGGCGCGCCGCCCCTCTATGAACAGTACCCCCGCGACTTTTTCGACCTGATTGTCGTCGACGAGTGCCATCGCGGGAGCGCCAGCGACGAGAGCTCGTGGCGCGAGATTTTAGCGTATTTCGCGCCCGCGCAGCAGATCGGCATGACCGCAACCCCGAAGCGGACCGATAATGTCGATACGTACAGCTATTTTGGCGAGCCGATCTATACCTACAGCCTGAAACAGGGGATCGAGGACGGCTTTCTCGCGCCCTATCGTGTCCTGCGCGTGCTGCTCGACGTGGATACGCAAGGGCTGCAAATCGCCCCCGGCGTGCTGGACCGCTTTGGCCGCGAGATTCCGCCGGACCTTTACGGGACCAAAGATTTCGAGCGCCTCCTCTCGCTCCTCACCCGCACCGAGACCGTGGCCCGGCATCTCACCGACTATCTCAAAGCCACGAATCGCTACGACAAGACGATTGTGTTTTGCGTCGACCAGGAGCACGCGCTGGACATGCGCCAGGCGCTCGTCAACGCCAACGCCGACCTCGTCAAAATCCATCCCGATTATGTCGCCCGCGTAGTCTCGGATGAGGGCAAGGAAGGCCGGATGCACCTCGATAATTTTCAGGACCCGGAGATCGAGGCGCCCGTCATCCTGACCACCTCCCAGATGCTGACGACCGGCGTCGACGCGCCCACCTGCCGCAACATCGTCCTCTTTAAACCGATCAACTCGATGACCGATTTCAAGCAGATCATTGGGCGCGGGACGCGCGTGCTGGAGGAAAAAGGGAAATACTGGTTCACGATTCTGGATTACGTCGGCGCAACGCACCTCTTTTACGACCCCGCGTTCGATGGCGACCCCACCGTCCACGTCAAGCAGCGGGTGAACGAGGCCGGCGAGATCACCGAGACGCAGGAAACCCCGCCATCCGGCGCGGGCGACGCGGAGCACGAGACAAATGGGGAATATGCTCAAGCACATGTCGTGGAGAGCGAGAGCCACGAGCGGTCCAAGTACTATCTCGACGGGGTCCCGGTCTATCTGGTTGGGGAGCAGTTTTTCGAGCTCGACCCCGACGACGAAAACCACATCCTGCGGACCATCACGTTTACCGATTACGTCCGTGGGAACGTCCGCCGCTTGTGGCCCAACGCCGATCACCTGCTCCGGGCCTGGCCCATCGGCGAGCAGCGACAAGAGATCACCGCCATGCTCTTGCAGCATGGAATCGACCTGAACGAGTTGGCCCGTATCACGCATCACCCGGACGCCGACCCGCTCGACCTTTTGCTGAACGTCGCGTATAATGCGCCCCTGCTAACCCGCAAGGAGCGCGCCGCCAAACTGCGCCGGAGCCGGCCCAACTTTTTCAATGCGTATCAACCGCAGGCGCGCGCCATTCTGAACCAGTTGCTCGACAAATACGCCGATTATGGCCTGCGCGAGCTATCCGACCTCGGCGCAGCCCTCAAGGTCCCGCCGTTCGACCAGTACGGGACGCTCAATGAGATCGCCGCGCTCTTTGGCGGCCCGGTTCAACTCAAATCAGCCATCGATCAGATGCAGGTCTTGATCTATCAACAGGAATAGAAGCAGGGCTTTTCAGTTTTCCCTTGATAAGTGGGATGTCATTCCGAGGAGCGCTTTGCCTCCCCTGGCGTTCTCAGTCCGCTGTAAGGCGGGAGGCCAGGGTTGCGACGAGGAATCTCGTTATCGCCAGCAAGATTCTTCGCTATGCTCAGAATGACAGCGGAAACTGAAGCGCCGCGGAATAGAGGCCAGCCATCTATACAATCCCCGTACAAGGAAGCTCATGCCCAAAACCCGACCCGCCAAAACCAGTGGCAACCAGCCGCCGCTCATGGAACCCGCGCACGGCAACCCGCCGACCACCCGCGCGCAGCTCTCTTCGATCATCAAATCCGCCCGCGACAAGATGCGCAAGGATGCAGGGCTGAACGGGGACCTGGACCGCCTCCCCCAGTTCTCCTGGCTGCTTTTCCTCAAGTGCTATGACGACCTGGAGGAAGACCGCGAAACCACAGCAGTCCTCTCCGGCAAGCCCTACCGTCCGGTCATCCCCGCGCCCTATCGCTGGCGCGACTGGGCCGCGGACCCGAACAAGGGGCGCACCGGCGAAGAGTTGATTGCGTTCGTGAATAACGAGCTCCTGCCCGCGCTGCGCGGGCTCAACGGCAGCGACGAGCAACTGGTCCTCGCCTCGCTCTTTCGCGAGACCTTTAACCGGATGCTTTCGGGGTATCTCTTGCGCGACCTGGTCAACCAGATTAGCGGAGTCGATTTTCACTCGCATCAAGAGCTATTTACCCTCTCACATCTCTATGAATCGATGCTCAAAGAGATGCGGGATGCGGCCGGCGACTCGGGCGAATTCTATACCCCGCGGCCGATCGTCAAGTTCATGGTGGACCGCGTCGCCCCGCGCCTGGGCGAGACGGTGCTCGACCCCGCTTGCGGCACCGGCGGCTTTATGGTGGAGGCGTACGACTATCTCAAGGGGCAGCGGCAGACCGCGGCGGACCAGGAGCGATTGCAGAGCGCGACCCTCTTTGGCGTCGAGAAAAAGCCGATGCCCTACCTGCTGGGCACCATGAACCTGCTCCTGCACGGCATCGATAACCCCCACATCCGCCGGGACAATGCCCTCTCGAAACCCCTCCGCGAGATCGGCGAGGCCGACCGCTATGATGTGATTCTCACCAACCCGCCCTTTGGCGGCGAAGAAGAGCCGGGCATCCAGCTCAACTTTCCGGAAGCGACGCGCACGGGCGAGACGGCGCTCCTGTTCTTGCAGTTTATCCTCCGCTCGCTCAAGCCGCAGGGACGCTGCGCGATTGTCGTCCCGAACGGGACCCTGTTTGGGGATGGGGTTGCGGCGCGTATCAAGGAACAACTCCTCAAGAATTTCAACCTGCACACCATCGTCCGCCTGCCGAACGGCGTCTTTGCCCCCTATACGAGCATCCCGACCAACCTCCTCTTTTTCGACCGCACAGGACCGACGAGCGAGATCTGGTATTACGAACAGCCGATGGCTGCGGGGCGCAAGAACTATACCAAGACACAGCCGCTGCAATTTGAGGAATTCGCGGACTGTATCGCCTGGTGGGACAACCGGGTTGCGAACGAGCGCGCCTGGAAGGTCGCCGCCGCCGATGTGCTGAAATACGACGCGGCGGGGAATCTCCTCTCGGTAAACCTGGACTGCAAGAACCCCAATCGGGTGGACGATTTCGAGCACCTGCCGCCGGAAAAGCTCGTGGCGGATATTGAGGCGAAGGAACAACGGATTATAGAGATCATGGCGGAGATTCGGGGCGTGCTGAAAGCGGGCATGTGATGGGAAATAGCTGGCCTATTACACCGCTCGGTAGTGTTCTGCGCGAGCGCCAGGAGACGCCCTCTACGACTGACATCGAGTTGGGCAAGATTCGTATTGTTGGCAAGATTGTTTTCGACGAGGGCAAGATTCGACTTCGAGATACTGTTGAAACCAAAACTGGAATGATTCTTGTTCGTCCTGGCGATTTGGTCGTCTCAGGGATAAACGCGATTAAAGGCGCAATCGCGTTCTACGACGAGACTGCGACAGAGCCCATTGCAGCAACGATTCATTATGGCGCATACATCCCTGATAAAGAACGCGTCGATACACGATTCTTATGGTGGCAACTCCGAAGTAGAGCCTTTCAAAACATTCTGTTGAGTCACCTTCCTAATGGGATCAAGACAGAACTGAAACCGACCAGACTGCTCGCTGTGCCCATCCCTCTTCCCTCCCTCGCCGAGCAGCAGCGCATTGTCGCGCGCATCGAGGAACTGGCGCGGCGCGTGGAAGAAGCGCGCGGACTGAGACAAGCGGCGGTAGAGGAAGGGGAAGCATTATTAAACTCGACGCTGACATGGATTATCGCACGGCTGGAACCGAATTATGGATCAGTTCTCTTGGATAAATTGCTATTGGAAGCTAGTTATGGCACATCAGTGAAATGTAATTCTAGCCGCGAAGATGGGGCTTTTCCAGTACTGCGAATCCCCAATGTTGCCTTGGAAAGAATAACCTTGAACAATTTAAAATATGGGCAATTAGAGCGAATTCCATGTTAATTTATGGCTTGGCGTAGCCGCAGTGAGCGAACCAGGCAGCAATATCTTGGTTCGAGACCGACGCAAAGGCGGCGTCCAGGGCGGCCACCAGCGCGTCGAACGTGC
>JBAVQS010000382.1:0-2307 GCA_049694275.1 Anaerolineae bacterium
TTTATCGGCGGCACCGCCATTGCCAAAACCATCGGCAGCGGGTTGATCGACATCCACAGGGTCGATAATTTTGTGATTCTGGCCGGGCTGCTCGGCGCGATCACCTGGGACATTATCACCTGGTATCTTGGTCTGCCCACCAGCTCTTCGCACGCTCTCATCGGGGGATATGCGGGCGCAGCAGTCGCCAAGGCCGGGCTGAACGTGATTATCTGGAGCGGCTGGAGCACGACAGTCCTTTTTATCCTTGTCTCCCCGCTCATCGGCTTTGTCCTCGGCGGGCTGTTGATGATTGCTATCTTTTGGCTCTTTCGCCGCCAAACCCCGGCGCGGGTGGACCATATCTTCCGCCGGGGGCAGTTGCTCTCGGCCGCGGCTTATAGCCTCGGCCATGGGACGAACGATGCGCAAAAGACGATGGGCATTATTGCCGGGATTCTTTTTAGCGTTCCGGCCTATCGCTCCCTTGTTACCGACAGCGCCGGGGCGCTCTCTATCCCTTTCTGGATTATTCTCCTCTGCCATGCCGCTATGGGGCTGGGGACGCTCACCGGGGGGTGGCGGATCGTTCACACGATGGGCAGCCGGATTACCAAGCTGCTCCCCATGGGCGGCTTTGCCGCCGAAGCCGCGGGCGCTGTCGCCATCTTTATCTCGTCGGGCTTTGGTATTCCGGTCTCGACGACGCACACCATCGCCGGCGCGATTACCGGCGTTGGATCGGTGCGTGGGTTGCGGGCGGTGCGCTGGGGAGTTGCCGGCAGCATCGTCTGGGCCTGGGTCTTGACGATTCCCGCGGCTGCCCTGATCGCCGCCGCCGCATGGTATGTGATCAATTTCCTTCACGGCCCAGCGTGAAAGCAAGAGGGAGCGCCCTGCTGATCCATCTGCAGGTCAGGTGCGTAAAGGGGTCAATCCTGATTCAGTAAACCGGACAGGGCGAGCACCTAGTCGGACCAGGCTTGACCATTAGAGGAGTTTGCCCTGCTGTGGCCGGTCCGGTGCATCCATGCCGAGATGCTTGTAGGCCGCCGCGGTGGCGATGCGCCCGCGCGGGGTGCGGTCGAGAAAGCCGAGCTGTAAGAGGTACGGCTCATAGACGTCCATGATCGTATCGGCGTCTTCGCTGATCGCGGCGGCAATCGTATCCAGACCGACGGGACCGCCGCCGAATTTCTCGATGATCGTCCGCAGCACCTTTTTGTCGATGTCGTCCAGCCCCAGCTCGTCCACCTGTAGCATTTTGAGCGCCTCGTCGGCCACCCCGGCCGTAATCGCACCCTCCGCCCGGACCTGGGCATAGTCGCGCACGCGCTTGAGCAGCCGGTTGGCAATGCGCGGCGTCCCGCGCGCCCGTTTGGCAATCTCGGCCACGCCGCTCTCGTCAATGTCGGTGCCCAGGATGCGAGAGGAGCGGCGCACGATCTCTTGCATCTCGTCCAACTCGTAAAAGTCGAGGCGATAGACCGCGCCGAACCGGTCGCGCAGCGGGGCGCTCAACATGGCATAGCGCGTCGTCGCGCCGATGATCGTGAAATGCGGCAGGCGCAGGCGAATCGAACGGGCGCTCGGTCCCTTGCCCGTAATCAGGTCCAGGACAAAGTCTTCCATCGCGGGATAGAGAATCTCTTCGACCGTGCGCGGGAGACGATGCACCTCGTCGATAAAGAGAACATCCTTTGCGCGCAGGTTGGTGAGGATGGCGGCCAGGTCGCCGGGGCGCTCGATCGCCGGCCCCGCCGTGATCTTGATCTGCGCGCCCATCTCATTTGCGATGATGGACGCGAGGGTCGTCTTGCCGAGACCGGGCGGGCCATACAGCAGGGTGTGGTCCAACGCCTCGCCGCGTTTACCGGCTGCCTCCAAAAGAATCTTGAGGTTGCCCTTGACCGTTTTTTGTCCGATATACTCGTCCAGCTTTTTAGGCCGGAGCGATAGATCGAGTCCAGACTCTTCCTGTTTCATTTGAGGGGAAATCGTTCGATCAGACATGGCAGCGCGCTAGAGCAAATTCCATATCGGTTGATGGGTACGTAGGGGCAATCCCTCGTGGTTGCCCGCACTGGACGGGGCAGGCACGAGGCACAGCCCCTACAACGAGGCCGTAAATGGAATTGGAATTCGCTCTAGTAGGCCAGTCGGATAGTCACGCGGTTAGTCGGCAACGATTGGACTAGCCAACTGGTATCCGAACATCTATTCTATTTGCATTATAACATACATCGGGCGTTTGCCGGAAAGTGGGTTTTGCGTGCTATTGGCGCACCGGACGTATAATAGAGCGCCTATTCAGAAATGGGCGTCGCG
>JBAVQS010000383.1:0-10369 GCA_049694275.1 Anaerolineae bacterium
TCCCGCTATGATCCTGCGCGCATCCGGGAACACCGGCCGAATTCTTGCGCGTGATACGCTCTATTTTGCGCCTTTCGGGGTTGAAAATGGAAACGGACCTATTCCTTTTTCCATCCCATATATTCTATAGAGGTTAAGGTTTGCTTTTAGAGTTCTCCGCAGTGAAACTGCCTGAAGACAAGGTGTTCCTGAAGGCAGGATTCCAAATCATTATCTTAACATCTATAGCACCCAAGGATAAACCGGGCAACGCCCTGCGATTGGCCCCAAAAATCCTGGTCCTCTCCATGTACAAAAGCGGTGAAATCGGTCCAATCGCGTGCACCCAACTGCGCGTTAGCAATTACAGCCTGTGCAGCGAGCCTGAGCTATTCTGCCAATTGCCATAACATGCCTTGCGGCCCAGCGTTGATAACCGGAGTTGAGCCAATCATCTCCCTTTGCCCGCCACTGGCGTGAATGTGTCCACAGACAACTAGCCGAGGCTGCGTGCGAATCACTGCGTCGCGGATTGCCGTACTACCGAGATGCTTTCCCTGTGAAGAAACATCGACAGCCCCATACGGCGGGGAATGACTGACCAGGATGCAGCCTGATGGGCAGTTGATTAGCAATTCTGTCGCTTGCTCTTCCGACAAATCATAACTCCATGCCCCAAAAGGAGTAATGGGGATAGCGCCCCCGATGCCATAAAAGGTCAGGTTATTGACCGTCACGCTAGAACCATGCAGGACATGGACGGACGGCCAGCCCTGGCAGGCCACGATTAATTCGTCCGTCGTCTCATTATTCCCCGCTACCAGAATCGTTGGACGATTCACTTGACGCAAAAGACTGATACATACATTGAGGTTGCGGCGAACATTGGCCAGGTCGCCTGCGCCGATGAGCACATCAGCCACTTGAGCCTGCGCGACAAGTTGAGACGTCATTGCCTTATCTGCGTGCAGATCGCTAAAGAGCAGAAGTTTCATCCGTCCTCCTCACGCGGATCGCGGCAGGCTGCGCCGGAGAAAATCCAGCCAGTTCGTGCTCAATACCGCATCTCTTGCCGCGGCGGGCACAACGGCCCCAATCCGATACAGGTCCGCCACGCTCTCGATTTCGCGCGGGCTCGCTTCAAGGCCAAATCCGCCGTCCAGGTCCGACCCGATGCCAACATGCTGCCAACCGCCGAGGTTGGCCAAATAGGCCAGGTGTCGCCGGACGTGCTCCTCGACCGTGACCGGAATCGTCCGGTCCTGTCTCCAGCGCGGCTCTAGAAAACCGTTATAGAGGACCACGCCAATCACCCCATCCCGTTCGGCCACGGCGCGAATCACCTCGTCCGTCAGGTGTCGATCGGTGGGGATGAGTGCGCGAGCATTGGCGTGCGAGGCGCACACGCGGGGGAAACGGCGGTCAAGGCCCTGCCAGACCCCCTCCTCGGCGAGATGCGAAATATCCCAGATAAAGCCCTGTGCGGCCATCGCATTGAGCAAGGCAACTCCCTCCGGCGTCAATCCGCCGTGCCTGAACAGGGCGCGGCCGCCGCTGACGCCCGTCCCATAGCGCGTGTCGCCAAAGGTCAGCCCGATCATCCGCAAGCCGCGCCGCCACCATTCGGCAAGATCACCCACGCGCACAATCGGGTCCGCCCCTTCCATCAATAGCACCAGGCCGGGCTTGCCATCGCCGGCCCACAACTGCAGGTGATGTTCGAGATCATCAACGGATTGGATGAGGCGGACGCGCCCCTGCGCTTCCCATGTGTTATAAAGCGCGATCTGGCGCAGCGCCTGCGCCTCTGCTTGCTCCGCCGTGTAATAGATCGTATGGGCGAGGTCGGGGTTACCTCTCGTGTCATCCGGCGTAAATCCGGGGGTGACCGTTGCAAATACCACGGCAACGCCGCCGCGTTCAAGCTCGGGAAGCGAAACGGTCGCTTGATTGGTTGCGCGCGTGTCTGCGGCGCGCAGTTCGGCCAGGGGCAGGGTCAGGTCCCGGCCAAAGAGGGTCACGTTTTCCGCCAGGTCGAGATGCGAATCGACGAGGGGCAGGGGAGGCAAAGTGGGCTGGGCCATTGCCCTTAGATTATAGCACCAAAGAAAAAGCGGGCGACTACCACGCAGCCGCCCGCTCGCATGCTATTCAGTTATTACTCTGTTCAATCGCCTGAACCCAGGCCCGTCGAAAAGCGCAGCTTGAGCGGTGAGGCGTAGGCGCGATTTCCGGTACGGACAGTCAGCACGCCGTTATAGGCGCCCTGGGTGGTACTGACCGGCATCGTGACATCAATTTCAACCGTGTAGGGAACGCCTGCGGTAATGGTCGCAAAGGTGGTGGGCGATACGACGGTCGTACCCTTGAGCGATGGCGTGAGTCGCAGCGTCGCGTTGGTGAGGTCAGCGCCGCTCGTGAACGTTATCGTGGTCGAGTACGATGTCCCCGGCGCGACGGTCGCGGCCACCGGGTTTTGGGACCAGACGACCTTGGCATGGGGATTCCCTTTGGCAAGAACGCTCGGGCTGACCGCTACTTGTGAAAGAATCAGCACCGCCAAGACGGTGATGCCGATTCCTGCGAGAAGTAAACGTCGATTCCGCATGATACGAACCTCCCTGAAAGCCAGCGTTTGGCAAATGCTCAAAACCAAGCTAGAGATGGAGGGGACCAATGTGGGGAAAAAGCTTATTGGCGATGATTTGCCAGACTCTGGCCACTTGCGCACGTGAAGCGGTTTCGCTTGTTGTGCATAGAGTAGAGCCGATGAGGCGGGCGCTAGATAGTAGACCACTGGGATAATAGTCCTGCCCTCTCTTCGAAAACAGTCCATGCAGTCAACAAACAAAGGCTTTTAGACTCGCAAGAGCCGGGGCCGCATGCGCGCGATCTCGTTGAGGTGAACGAATGCGTGCCGCGTGGCGGGCATGAGCAGGAGATTGGAGGCGGGATGCCCGCCCCAGTATTTGAGCAACCAGCGCTCGTCCTCGCCCACTGCGCCCTCCTGCACAATGCGCTCCAACCGTTCCGGCGCGGGCCTGTCCCATAGCAGAGCGGGGTTGAGGCGGCGAACGATCTCGCGCGTCCGCTTGCCCACCGCGAGGCGATAGGCGAGCAGCGCCTTGAGGTTGAGCGCGGCGCTCAGCTCGGCAATCTCGGCGGCGGACATTGCGTTGCCCACGCTCGCCGTCGCGACCTCTAACTTGTCCGACCAATTTCCACGCGAGAACACCTGCGGCGAATTCGCGAGCAAGAGATTGAGCGTGACATCCTCGATGCGCGTGATGTGCCACAGCGCCCAGGCGGCTGAGTGCGGGCGTCCCGGCGGCACACTGCGCATCTGCGTCTCGGTCAGTCCCGCCAGGACCTCATCCTGATACGACCCCTGTTTTTCCCAAGCGAGTTTGGCGGTGTGTACCGCCGCGTGATGCGCGAGAAACACCGGCAGCGCTTGCCGGTAATCCTTGTCCTTTTCGAGCAAGCGGCGCAGGAGCGCGTGCTGCGCGTTCCATTCACGCACGCCCGATTGTTGTTTAATGGGTGTCATCTGAATTCGTATTCTACACGCGCATGACGTGACACCCAAAAGTCGCACACATGGGGGCAGGTCTGGCGGCCATTGACGACGGCGCAGTGACGGGTAGAATAAAACGTACGAGGTGCGAAATGAACGGGGGAGAATATTTAATCGTGGCGAGGCAGCGCGGCTTGTCCGTGCTGGAATGGGTAGGGGATAGGTGGGCCGAATGGGCTCACGGGCTGGCCGACCAGAACGTGACAAGCGTGATTGCGCGGGAAGGGGTGATCCTGGCGGGAACAACTCGCGGGGTCTGGCGCTCCGACGATCTCGGCCGGACCTTTGCCGCGACAGGTAGCCTCAAGCATCAGCACGTGCGTTGGATGGCGTTTCACCCCGACGTCTCGGATTTCGAGTTTGCCGGGACCGAGCCTGCGGGCATCTTTGTCTCGCACGACGGCGGCGCATCCTGGCGCGAGTGCCCCGAGGTCGCCGCGCTGCGCGACCGGCGCCACTGGTCGCTCCCGTATTCGCTCGAGGCGGGCTGCGTGCGCGGGTTTGCGTTCAATGGCGCGCGGGCATTTGCCGCGGTCGAAGTGGGGGGCGTGCTGCGGTCGGAGGATCGCGGCGAGACCTGGCGGCTGGCCGAGGGGAGCCCTGGCGGCCCAAGCCTTGATACACTGCCGCCCCCGTTCATCTATCCCGATGTGCACAGCATTGTCGTCCATCCTTCTTCGCCCGACCTTGTGTTCGCCCCGACGGGCGATGGGTTCTTTCGCTCGACGGATGGCGGCCGCACCTGGGACAAGCGCTATGACTGTTATGTGCGCGCCGTGTGGGTCAATCCCGACGACCCCGCGCACATGGTCCTCGGCCCCGCCGATGGGGTGGACCGCAACGGGCGGATAGAGGTCACGCGCGACGGGGGCGTGACATGGCAGCCGGCGGCGGCAGGCCTCGGCACGCCCTGGCGGCGCCACATGGTCGAGCGGTTCACGCAGATCGACAGTGAACTGGTCGCGGTCCTCTCCAATGGCGAAGTGCTCGTTAGCCGGATCGATTCACTCGGGTGGCGGAACCTTGGCCTTGCCGATGTGAATGCAGTGACGACCATGTTAGAGTTCAAGGGACTTGAAACATGAACGATTCATCCAATTTAAAGTTGTCTGGCGACATCGTTGCCTATCTCGAGTTTTACAAACGCTGGGAGACTCCGCTTGACGATGAGGCGGCCCGTTGCTTTTCGCGCGTCGTACGCAATGCGCGCGATTTCGATGAGTTTTGCCGGCTTGCACCGGCCGGGAGTGACGAGCGGAGGTTGTTCGAGCGCCATGTCGACTCGTTTGAAGAGGCGGCGCCCCTTATTCGCCAGGGGCAAATGCGCGAGGACCTCTTTTTCGACGCGTGGTATGCCATGCCCCAATCGTGGGACCGGGCCCAGCCATTCGTGCTGGGCATGCGGATCGAGGCGAACAACCTGCGCTTGTATGAGGGATTTGAATGGCTGGCCGGGCGCGCCGAACAGTTCTGGGCCAACCGCGCGTCCACCCCACCTCACTGGCGCCCGATCGAGGGACGAGCGCCGACTGATAGCGATGAGGCGGTCTGGGCGGCATTCAACGAGATCTGGTCAACGCCGCGTGACGCCGAGGGATGGGCGTTGATACGGGAACTGGAAAAACGTGCGCCCGACGGCAAGACCTTTATGCAAATCGTCCCGCCCGGCAGTCCAGAGTATATCAAATTCGACCGCGTCTTTTGCGCCTACGACCAGGCAGGGACACTCGTCAAGAACGGCATTCTTCATCCGGCGCTCTTTTTCAGTCGCTGGGAGAGCCCGCGCCGCATCTGGGCCTATGCTGAGCCGTGGATCAAGAGCCTGCGCGAACACGCGCAAAACCCACACGTATACGAGAATGTCGATTGGCTGGTCCAGTACGAGTCAGGGCAAGGGGGATTCAAGAGCGAATGATTGGCCGAGGCGGTAGGCTTGGGGTTTGCCCTGCTTGTAGAGTGTGATTACCCCTTTGCCATAGACGCTCCACTCCCCTTTTGCCCCATCGTCGATCATCCCCGTCTGCTCGTCAATGCCGATCAGAATATCGCCGGGGAGGAGCGCGGCCAGCCGGGATGCCCACCCTTTGCCGAAGGTATTGTGGTGCGGAATGACACAGGCATTGGGCACGCGGTTCAACCCTGGCTGGATGGCCTGCGCATCCGGCGCATAATAGTGCTCGCACAGCACCATTGCGCCGGCGCTGCTTCCGGCAATCACCGCGCCCGCCTGATGCGCCTGCGCCAGCGCCTGCTCGCTCGCGCTGCCGGACAGGGTCTTGCCCAGGTAATCGGTAAAGCCTCCGAGCAGATAGATGAGCCGCGCGGCGCGCAGTGCATCGACGATAGCCGGATCGTTTGCCGAGGCCCGGTCGATGAGCGGAAGCGAGACGACTTGCGTGGCGCCAAGCTGTTTGAACCAGCGAACGCCATTCTCGCCTGCGCGCCGGTCATTGTGATCCGGCGCGGCGGCGGTCGGAATGATGCAGATGCGCGCGTTCGGCCCACCCGCCAGTTCGATGGCGCGCCGGTCGGGCGCGGCCATCTGCCCGCCAAACTCACTCCCTCCTTCGAGAAGGATGTATCCGCGCATCGCTACCCCTCACGCGGGATCACCGGCAGGATCAGCGCCGAGGGATGCGCGCCATCGTGATACACCGTCTGCTCGGCGACCACCATCCGCACGCCGGTCGCCGGGTCCTCGCCGGTGTTCAGGTTCCGGTCGTACTTGGGGAAGGCGCTCGACGACACCGCCAGCCCGATGCGATGCCCCGGCAAAAACACCTGCGCCGTGTTCCACAGGTCGATCTCGTAGCGATAGACCTCACCCGGCGTAATGAGCGAGGCATGCTCCATCCCCTCGCGAAAGCGGGCGCGCACGACGCCGTCGCAGAGCCGCTGGACAAAACCGGTCGGGTGCACATCCACGAGCTGGGCCGTGAAATCCGTATCGACGGCCGACGAGGCCGCATACAGCTCTAACCGGATCGGCCCGGTGATCTCGACCGCCGCGGCGAGTGGCTCGCTCCGGTACACGAGCACATCGTCGCGCCGTTCCACCGCCGCATAATCGTCCGGCCCGCCGATCTGACTCGACGTCGCTTCGGTGAGGAACGGGACAGGGCGCGCCGGGTCATAGCGATAGTGATCCGGCCGGTCCTCGGCCGGCGCGCCGGTCGAGAGCGCGCCATCTCCGAACCGACTGTTCGCGTTACCGCCGCTGTGCAGGTAATAGCGGGTGAACTGCGTATTCGGGAGCGGCCACGCCGGCGCATCGCGCCATGTGTTCTCCCCCATGATAAAGAGGCGGACCGGCGGCTCGGTCATGACGCCGTTCGCGTCCCCTTTGAGCCAGTGGTCGAGCCAGCGGAGCTGATAGCCGCGCAGGTCGATCAGCGAGTCGGGGCCAAAGTCCACCTCGCCCAGCCTTTGAGTGGAATTGACGCGGTGGCCCCACGGTCCCATCAACAGCTTTTGGTTGGACCGCGCAAACTCGGTCGCGCCGTGCTGGGTCATGCCGGCAAAATTGAGCGGCGTCCCGATCTGCTCGTCGTCATACCAGCCCGAAATGTGGAGCACCGGCAGGCTGATCCGGTCGAACCGGTTCTGATAGCAGAGCGACGCCCAGTATTCGTCGCGGCCGATGTGCTCCAGTTCTTCGCGCCAGGTTGCGCTGGTAAACCCGGCCGCCTCGTCCATCGTCATCAGCGGCAGGTGCTCATAGATGGCGTTCCAGTCCACGATGTCAATGTTCTTGGTCGTCCGCCCGCTCGTCAGGTGCAGCCAGCAGAGATGCATCGGGCCGTGCGTGCCGGTCGGCCATTCGACAAAGGGATCGGAAGGGGTGACCAGGACGACCATCGTGACAAGGTGCGGCGGCTGTTCCAACGCGGCAAGCCACTGGACGTGGCCGAGATACGAGCCGCCGAGCGTGGCGACCTTGCCATCGCACCACGGCTGGGCCGCGCACCATTCGATGGCGTCGTATCCATCCCGCCCGTCGTGGCGATAGGGTTGGAACTCGCCCTCCGAATCGCCGCGCCCGCGCACTTCGTTCAGAATCACGGCATAGCCGTGCGCGGCATAATAGCGCGCGTTCTCAATCGCCGTCTTTTGCAGGCGGTTGTCGTACGGGGTGCGCATGAGAATCGCGGGAAAGCGCGCCCCCGCTTTGGAATCGGCTGGCCGGTAAACGTCCGCCGCCAACTGCGCCCCATCGCGCATCGGGATGCGCACATGATAATCGGTCCACACCTGATGTTCCGTCCCGGACATAGTCCCCTCTTCAAGGTCAGAGCGAGCGAGACTGCCACGTCGCAAAAAACGCGCCTCGCAACAACAAATTGATTGTGGTGGTCCGATTATAGCACAGCGCGTGGCAAAGATAGATAGCAATTTTCTCGGACCTCGGGCGCGATTAAAACGGATTCCGACGATTCCCATCTCTTGTGCTTTTTTAACAATAAAAGTATTGACTCTATCCGCGCCAGATACTATAATGGCAAGCATATAGACCACACAGGACGTCGGCGACGACGATCCCTTTTTGATGTCAAGCTTGCCTGGATCAAACTTCCGGTCCCACTTCGGAATTTGGTCCATTATTTTTTCTCCTCAGATTCGCTCCGTTCTAGAAAAGGAGGTGATGGTTCCCACTCTACAGCAAATGGAAAATAAGAATACGCGGTTCTGCCGCCGATAGAGATAGACCCGGGAGGAGCGATTCGACGCTTGCAGGATTCGTTGCCGGCGCTCGCTACTCCGCAAAGAAATCAGGAGGATTATACGATGGTTAGACTGTTCTCACGCGCTTTGACCGTCATCGGGGCTCTTTCGTCTCTGGCGTTACTGTTCGTCATGTTGACACTCCTCGTACGTTCGCAGGGGCCCAGCGTGCAGGCTGCCGGTCCGGGACCCGATGTCGTGGAGGAAGCTTCCAGCCCAGCCGCGGTCCAGTCGGCCGGTGTTCGCATTCAGGTTCAATATGCGAACACCCCTCCTATCCGAACGCCTGAACAGATCCAGGCGCTGCAAGCGCGCCAGGCTCGCGCCGGCCGCACCGGCCCTGATGGCCCAATCGCTATCGCGCCAACCACAGGGAATCCCGGGCCTGGGTTCACCCCGCGTCACGCGGCCGCACCCACTGCGGAAACGGACATGACCATCTTTCGAGATACCGTCGTGCCCAGCGCTCCTCCGGCCGGCGGTCCGGGCGCCAATTGGCAATACACCATGGAACCCAGTACCGGTGTGAATGGCAAGAATAACTTTTACACCGGGAACTGGGGCGCCGCGCGGTCATTCGACAATGGGGCTAACTGGGGATTCCTCGATCCCTACTCGATCTTTCCGGCCAGCGATGGCAGCACGTCTGTGAGCGGCTTTTGCTGCGATCAGGTCACGCTGTACGATCCCGAACGCGACCTGGAATTCTGGTTGCTCCAATATGGGAATGGTCTCAAGCTTGCCATTGCTTCAGGCACAGACCTCTACAGCAGTTGGTGTTTCTACAACATTACGGGCGCCAGCTTTGGAAATGCCAGCTATGACATCGACTATAACGACATGGCGATCGGTCAGCGAGACCTTTACATCGCGAGTAATCTGTACTTGCCCAAGAGCTCAGCTTCCGGCGTCCTGAGGTGGCCGGTCGAGGCCCTGGCGAGCTGTGGGGGCTTTAGCTTTAACTATCTGGTTCGCACCGATAGTTTCACGCTCAAGCCGGTGCAGGGGGCCAGCGACATTATGTATCTGGGGTCGAACTGGGTCGGCACCCTCGGCAGCACCTTCCGCGTTTACAAATGGCTGGAAAGCAAGAGCGGCTATAGCTATGTCACGCACACCATTGCGACATTCAGCTTTGAAAAGCGGAATAGTGGGCAGGACTGCGGCAGCAAAGACGGAGTAGTCAAGAACTGGTGCCAGTATGCCGATTCCCGCGTCCTGGCCGGATATCGCGCCAACGGCGTGATCGGCTTTGCGTTCAATTCCAAAGCCTGCTGCGGGATTTCCACTCCATTCTCCCGGCGTGTTTACTTTCGCGAGTCGGACCTTGCTTATCTCAGTTCGCACAGCCTTTGGTGCACCGTCTGTTCGGTCCAGTTCCTCTCCCTATCGCCCAATCGCTTTGGGCACGTAGGAGGCTCTTTTGCATGGGGCGGCGGACCGGGCGGCGACGGTGGTCACTATTACCCCGGCGGAGGACTGATCCTCGACGACGACGTGACCCCGGCAGCGCCCTGGAGTTTCGACACCTTCCTGTGGGGTGGAGGCAATACCTGCCAGTATAATGATAATGGCAGCTTGTTATACCGATGGGGGGACTATTTGACGATTCGCCCATTCTACCCGGAGGGGGATGCCTTTATCGCAACCAACTATGCGATCAAGGGCGGCGACTGTGGAACGGCCAATGCCTATGCCGAGCCGCACAGCGTCATCTTTGGCCGACTGCGGGATACGGGTTCGTACACTCGCTGGTCTAACAATTAGAGCGTATGCGAGCTGATATTCGGCGATTGACAGCGTGATGAGCCAGGCTCCGGCCTCAACGATGGGGTCGGAGCCGATTTTTATCTGGAACGAGCGCGGCTCGAATCACGTTTAGGTAGTAAAGAGTAGAGGAGCGAGGATGAAAAGATTGACCCTCGCGTTGGCGATTCTCCCATTCGTTATCAGCGCGTGCGCCGGAGCGAACGCCCTGCCCCCTGCGCCGACCGCTGGCGGGCCCGCTCTGGTCGAGGTGACTGCGACGCGGTGTCCCACACCGACCCAAACCGTCACGCCCGCGGCGACGGTCACCAGCAGCAGCGGGTC
>JBAVQS010000384.1:0-22936 GCA_049694275.1 Anaerolineae bacterium
TACTATGTCTGCAATTACGACCCGCCCGGCAATTATGTCGGCCAAAGCCCCTTCGGCAATGGCGCGCCCCCGCGAGCCGTGGCGAACACACCGACTGCAACCCAACCCGCACCGGATGCGACCCAACCCGCACCGGACGCAACCCAACTTGCACCGGATGCGACCCAACCCACACCAGACGCAACCCAGCCTGCGCCGGATGCAACCCAACCCGCACCGGACGCAACTCAACTTGCACCGGATGCGACCCAGCCCGCACCGGATGCAACTGACGCCGCACCCGATGCAACCCAGCCCGCACCGGATGCAACTGACGCCGCACCCGATGCGACCGACCCCGCACCGGAAGGGGACATCACCGCGCCGGGCCTGACCGCGGCGAACATCACCGCGCTGCTGAACGCGCACAACGACTGATCTGGTCCACTACGGCCAGAGTTAGCTGCGGCAAAGCCACGGGCGCCGATGGCAACGATTACTATGTCTGCAATTACGACCCGCCCGGCAACTATGTCGGCCAAAGCCCCTTTGGCAAATAGTCAAGGAAACGAAACGAAAGATCGCTCTCTCAAAAGAATCACCCCGAGCAAGTCGCCCGGAGTGATTCTTCTTTTTTAGGGCAAATTAACCCCTCTCACGAGCCGGGTAACGTCTTGAGGTACTGATAGATGGCTTTTAGTTCTTCGTCGGTCAACTGGCCAACGCTCTTCCAGGGCATGAAATCGGTTAACGCTTTCCCGCTCGGTGTAATCCCCGTGCGCATGGCCTTAATCCAGTCGGCGTCGGTCCATTTGGCATAGTCGCTGCCCGGTCCGAGGCCGGGCACGGGCGGCGCGGCCGGGTTAGGATCCTTGCCGCCGGCAAATTGCGGCCCATGACAGGCCCGGCATCCGCCGGTGTTGACGAGATATTCGCCATACTGGGCCGTCACCCCCGGTTGCGGCGCAGCGGCCGGGCGGACATTGTGCGGGATGGTTTCGGCGGGCGCCAGATTCCCAAACGCGCCGATCCCGTACAAAATCTTGCCTGGAGGTGAAAGGACCAGGTCCTGGGTCTCGTGGTCGACGGGCGGAACGGTTTTGACGTATGCGATAATTGCGGCCAGATCTTGATCGCCGAGGTAATAATAATCGGCGGATGCTGGCATCAGCATCGGTTTGCCTTCCGGATCGACGCCGTGCCGGATGGCCCGCACCCAATCCGTATCCTTGAACTCGCGGCCGACGCCGCCCTTGCCCGAGGTCAGATTGGCCGAATCGACGGTGATGAGATTGGGAATGTCCAGCCACTTGTTGACGCCCGCGAGGTTATCGCCGTGACAATCGGCGCAGTACGCTTGCGCCCACCGTTTGCCGCGCGCGAGCGTCGCTGGGTCAGTCGGCGCGGGGATGGTCTCGTCTGCAATTGTATAGGTTTTATTCAGGCGCGCATCGGTGTTGAGCATGGTTCCAATGACGGCAATGACGACCAATCCAATGACCAGGCCCAAACCGATGCCTACCCATTTCAGTATTTTGCGCATAGCGTCTCCTTGATGATTATGCGATAGCCATCGCGATAATCGTAATGACCAGTAACACCATGCCCCGCATTGCGGATCGGCCCAGGTGGGCCTGGAGGTTTTGCAATTGCACAAGCTGCTCCGGCCGGGGTGGTCCGCCGGCCGATTCCATTTCTTGCGCCAGAGCCTCCATGCGCGTCGCCGCCGGCGCGGTCTCGACGCCGCCGAGGATGGCCGCGGCGATTCCGGTCACCGCGCCGATGGTGAAAATGAGCCCGCCGGTCGTGAAAATCCATGTCGGTTGCAACCCGCCCGAGGCGCGCCAGTAAAGGACGATCCCTGCCAGCGTGGTCAGGATGGCCGAGAGCGCGATGTAACTGGACAGGCGCAGTTTGCCCAGAACGAATTGCATAAACCGGCCCCCTTCCGGTCCCAGGGCGCGCGCCGCCGGCATCAAAAATACCGTGTTCAAAACGGCCGCGCCGACCCAGAACATGCCGGCGACAATGTGGGTCAGACGTAACGCGACAAACACAAGGTCCATGCTCCCCTCCTTTCGTTCACACGGTCTCTTGACGACCGTTTTTGCTCGTGCTATTCTAGTCCTATTCTAGCAACCCATCGTGAGTAAATCGTGAGCTTGCGCTATGCTCGCTACCCTCCGGATCCAACTCTTGGGCGGATTACGCCTCGCGCTCGACGACAAGCCACTTGCCGGCCTGTACTCGAACAAGGCGCCTGCGCTCGTCGCCTACCTGGCGGTGACGCGCCGCGCGCCCACGCGCGACCTACTGGCCGCGCTCTTGTGGGGCGAGATGAACGACGCCGACGCCCGGACGAACCTGCGGCAATGTCTGACCAACCTGCGCAAACTGCTCGGGCCGTATCTCATCATTGCACGCGATGCCGTTGCCTTTAATTTCGACGCGCCGTACACGCTCGATACTCAAGAATTCGAGCAACTGCTCCAGACCGAAAACCGCCCTGCTGCGCTCGCGCTCTATACCGGCGATTTCCTCGACGGCGTCTTTGTACGCGAAGCGCCGGGTTTTGAAGAATGGGCGCTCGCGCAACGCGCCCGGTTGCGCGAGCAGGCATTGCAGGCGATGGGCGATCTGGTCGCCTGGTACGCATCGCGCGGCGACCTGGCGCGCGGCATCGAACACGCGATGCGGCTCGTCGCACTCGATCCCTGGCGCGAAGAGATTCATCGCGAGTTAATGCTGATGCTTGCGCGCAGCGGACAGCGAAGTCGCGCGCTCCAGCAATACGAAACGTGCCGGCGCATCCTTGTCGAGCAAATGGGCGTCGAGCCATCCGCCGAAACGACGACGCTGTACGAACGCCTGCGCGCGGCGGGGGCGAGCACGAAACATAATCTAGAGCCACAGCCCACCACGTTCGTCGGGCGCGCACCGGAGCTCGCACAAATCGAAGCCGATTTGCGCCGCCCGGATTGCCGGCTCATCACCCTGCTCGGCGCGGGCGGGGTCGGCAAAACACGGCTCGCCATTCAAGCCGCGGAACGCGCGCTCAAGCTCGGCGCGTTCTTGAACGGGGTCTATTTCGTATCCCTGGAAGAAGTGAACTCGCCGGATTTGGTCGCGCCGGCGATGTCTAGCGCCTGCAATTTGGCGTTTGAGGGAAAACAGGATGCAAGCCAGCAGCTCGTCGATTTTCTGCGAGAGAAGGAAATCCTCTACGTCCTGGACGGTTTGGAGCATCTCCTTGCCGCCACGCCCTGGCTCGGTCAATTGCTCAGGCGCGCGCCGCATCTCAAACTATTGGTGACTTCACGCGAGCGGTTGAACATCCAGTGGGAATGGCTCATCGCCATCAGGGGCCTCGACTATCCCCACGACGCGAGCGCGCCGGCGGATTCTAAAGGCCCGGACGCATCCGGGGGCCAGCCCGCCCCGGCCTTTGCCGCAGTCGAGTTGTTCGTCGAACGGGCGCGCCAGGCGCGTCACGATTTCGAGTTGAGCAATATCAATCGGGCAGGCATCACGCGGGTGTGTCAATTAGTGGAGGGCCTGCCATTGGGGATTGAGCTGGCGGCGGCATGGGTGCATACTCAATCGATCGGCGAGATTGCACGTGAGATCGAACGCGGTTATGGTTTTCTGGCGACGGCGCAGCGCGATGTCCCGGATCGGCAGCGCAGTCTGCGCGCGGTCTTTGAGCACTCGTGGCAGTTACTCAATCCGGCGGTGCAAGGGGTGTTTGGCCGCCTGTCCGTTTTTCGCGGCGGATTCACGGCGGCGACGGCCGAGCGCATCGCGGGCGCATCCCTCGCCGACCTGACCGCGTTGGTCGACAAATCGCTCTTGCGGCGAAATGCCGCCGGGAGATACGAGTTTCACGAGCAGGTGCGCCATTTTGCACAAGACAAGCTGCGCGATGTGGCAGGAATGGAAGCGCTCACGCGCGATCGCCATGGCGCGTATTATGCGGCGTTTCTGGCGCAACGCACGGTCCAGGTCCTGGGCGCAGGGCAACAAGCGGCGCTGAGCGAAATCGGCGGAGAGATCGACAATGTCCATGCCGCCTGGCAATGGATGGTTGCGCAACGCCGCGCCGACTGGATCGAGTCGAGCTTTGCCAGCCTGGCATATTTCTATGAAGTCAAAGGCTGGTTTCAGGAAGGGGTCGCCTCTTTTCAGCGCGCCGCCGCCGCCCTGGCTGGCGCCCGCGAGCCGGCGCTACAAACACTCTATGCACGCCTACTCATTCCCCAGATCAATTTTCTCATTCGCCTCGATCACTATGAGCAAGCGCGCGAGATTGGATATACCTGCTTGCAAATTCTGCGTAACACGGAGGCGCGTATGGACTATGCGCGCGCCGTGAGCGCCATGGGGCATATCGTTTATCGCCTGGGCAACCTGGAGGAAGCCAAACGACTGATGCGCGAGAGCGTTGACTTGCTGCGCGCCGAGCACGACCCCCGCACGCTCTCGGTCGCGCTCAATAACCTGGGGGTCATGGTATTGGCCAGGGGGGAGTATGCGTATGCGCGTGAACTATTTCAAGAGGGTTTGACTCTCAAGCGGCAGTTGGGCGATCAAAGGAGTATCGCCAATTCGCTCGACAACCTCGGAATCATCGCGCGTGAGCAGCAAGACCTGGGCCAGGCCTGGAAATATCATCAAGAGAGCCTGGCGATTTATCAAGGGCTGGGGGATCAGCGCGGCGCGCAAACAGCGCGCAACAACCTGGGGGCAGTCGCTTTTCGCCAGGGCAATTATGCCGAGGCCAAACGCTTGCTCGAGACCGGTGACGCGCCCGGGCGCGCGGGCCAACCGCGCGGCATCGTCGCCGGCTATACCCTCGTTCGCCTGGGCGCGGTATGCGGCGCGCTCGGTGAATTTTCGACAGCGGAGCAGCATCTGCGTGAGGCGCTCAAAATGGGAACGGAGATTGGGAGCGCCCCGCTCCTATTGATTGCGCTGGTGGAGATCGGCGCGGTGCGATGCGCCCAGAGGCAATGGACAAACGCCGTCGAGCTATTTGCACTCGTGGCATATCATGCCAGCAGCGAGCAAGAATCACGGGATCGAGCGAGGGGGTTGCTCAATCAACTGGCGTTGCAACTCGACGAGAACGTATTTGCGGCGGCGCAAGAACGTGGGCAATTATCGAAACTCGACGCGGTGGTTCAAGACATACTGCGGGAAAAAGGTCCTGGCGAGTGACCCCGCGCTGATCCGTGGCGGGACAGCCGGCCTCGTTCGTGATATAATTCACGTATAGTCGGCGTTTCGCCGGAAATTGATCCGTGCATGCTGCAAAAGGGGAGCCTTATATGGATCAACCTAATCCCGTTTGCCCTCACTGTGGCGCGGCGACCTCCCCGAATGCCCGCTTCTGCCCTGCCTGCGGCCGTCCAATCGTTCGCGCGCGCGCTTGCCCTTACTGCGGAGCGCACGTTTCCGCCATAGCCACGTTCTGCGGTGAGTGCGGCAAGCCGATAGAAACCTCCGGCCAGCGCCAGGCCCCTGCCCCACCGGCCAAGCACCCAGCACAAGCCACGGCGACGCCGCCGGTCAAGCCGGTCCGCGCCAGGCCCCGCAAGTCGTTTCTCATTCTCGGCGGCTGCGCCGGCGTCATGATGCTGTGTTTGATCGGCGTCGCTGCCTTTTATTTTGCCTTCCGGTCAGGCGTTATCACGCAAAAGCGACTGCTCAACCTCGTCGGGCTCGGCTCGGGAACCATCAAGGTGATGAATTTTCGAGACGATGCCATCCGAGCCATTGTCACGCCGATCAAACCGTCTCAAGATCATGAACCGGTCGAGGCGGTGTATAACCTGGACGCGTACGAAAGCATCGCGCTGGAGACCGGCGACGCGGGCCAGTTTCGCGTCGACATCCAGCTCAGGAATACGGGCAAGGCGCAGGGGTCGTGTAATCTAAACGTGCGCGGGGGCGATCAATATCGGGTCGTCTCTCTCCCCAATGGAATCCTGATCGTCCGACAGAATTCTCCTTCCAGGGATCCCAAGGATCTGTTCCCGGAAACATCGGCCTTTTGCCGATGAAGGAGGTCTGATGCGAGCCAGAATTTGGCCGGCGCTGCTGCTCATCGCCCTGTTGGCAGCGGGATGCAGCCCAACGCCCGGCGCGAAAATCAAGAATAATGCACGCGTTCCGGTCATGGTGAGAGTGTATGGGCCGCAGACCCGCGGAATGTTTGGGCCACAGACCACCGATCTCTCTATGCCCGTCGGAGGCAGCAAAGATATTGCCGGCGACTCTTCGCTGTACATAATCACAGCCATCCCGATCGGCGAGTGGATCCCCGAACTGGAAACGGCGCGCGGCATGTTGATTCAGAAACGCGATTTCGGGGCAGAAAACCTGACGCCTCAAGATACAATCGATATATCGAACCATATCGGAGCGGTCGAAGCGCGGATGGCCAGCCTGTTCCAGGAGAAACCGGGCGCGACCAATTATTGCACCATCCATTTCCCGGAGGATCAATCCTGCGGCGGCCATTCCGGAATTGGCACGGCAACGGTTGAACAAAAGCCGGATGGCTCGCTGGTGGTCACGTGCATTTCTCCAACGGTCACGGTAATAAAATGAGGCGCTGCCGCAGACGGTGCAGGTAGGGTTTCCGCAGCTCGTCATTGGTGTGAGTTTTGTGCTGTCGGATGCCTGTGATATAATTCACTTGTCTATCCGGCGCTTCGCCGGAACGTGTTCCGTGTGTGTTTCAAAGGGGAAGCACAGCCATGGTTCAAGCCAATCCCGTTTGTCCCCACTGCGGCGCGGCGACCTCCCCGGATGCCCATTTCTGCCCCGCCTGCGGCCAGCCAATCGTTCGGGAGCGCGCCTGCCCCCACTGCGGGGCGCAAGCTCCGCCAACCGCCCAGTTCTGCGGCGAGTGCGGCCAGCCGATGCAAGCCCCGCTCCAACCACAGGTCCAGGCCCCACCAGTGCGGAACCCCCCGCGGGCTGCAGTGATACCCCCGCGGGCGGCGGTGATGCCAGCACAGGTCACAGCGATGCCGCCGCCGGTCAAGCCCGCCCGCGCCAGACCCCGGACGCCGTTTCTCATTCTCGGCGGCTGCGCCGGCGTGATCATGCTGTGCCTGATTGGCGCAGTTGGCACTTACTTTGCCGTCCGGTCAGGCGCCATCACGCAAAAGCAGCTGCTCAACCTCGTCGGGCTCGGGCCGGGGACCATCACCGTTATGAATTTTCGAGATGATCCCATCCAAACCATGGTCACCCCGATTAGGTCGTCTCAAGAGAGTCAACCGGCCGTGGAGGCACACACTCTCGCTGCCTATGAAATCACTTCCGTGCAGACCGCCGATGCCGGCAAGTATCGCGTCGACATCCAGGTTGTGAAGACCGGCCAGGCGCAAGGCTCGTGTGCGCTGAACGTGCGCGGGGGCGATCAATACCGTTTTGTCTCTCTCCCCAATGGCATTCTGATAATGCGAGACAATTCTCCTTCCAAGGATCCAAAGGATCTGTTTCCGGAAACATCGGCCTTTTGCCAGTAAAGGAGGTTCCGTGCAAACCAAAATTTGGCCGATCATTCTACTGGTTGTCGTATTGGCAACGGGCTGCGGCGCCGAGCCCCCCGGTTTGAAAATCACGAACAATGCACGCGTTCCCGTCCTGGTGAAAGTGGCTGGGCGTGATTCGTCCGGTTTCTACATACTGGCCGGTGGAGAAAGCAAATCATTCTCCGACGACACTCCTGCGTTTGATGTCCGGGTCATGCCCAGCAGCGACTATATCGCCGAACTCCAGGCGGCGCGTGGCCTGCTTATTATAAAACGCGATGCCACGCCAGAAAAACTGACGCCTCAAGAAGTGGATGACATATACAAGCACATCAAGGCGATCAGCGCCAAGTTGGACAGCCTGTACCAGCCCCACCTGGGTTCCGGGTGCACGGTCGCTTACCCGGAGGATATGTCCAACGACTGTGGCAATTATTATGGGGATGGTTCTGCAACGATTCAACAAAATCCGGATGGCGCGCTCGTGGTCTCGTGCGTTTCTCCGCCCGATCCAAGCCGCCCTCAAGTGCAGTGACATTCACCGAAACAACAGGGGTAAGGGACGTCATAACAAGGAGCCGATGGCATGTGGCCTGAACCGCTGTTCTCTCTCTGGGGTTGGTCCATCAACCTCTATGTCATCCTGATCGCGCTCGGCGCGCTGGCCGCGCTCGAGTTGGTGCTCTATCTGGGATGGGAACGCGGGCTGGATCTTTTCCTGAGCCTCGGGCTCTGGTTCATCGGGATTGGCGGCCTGCTCTTGGGCGGGGACGTCCTGCGGGAATGGATTCAGCGGATCCTGCCGGGGCAGGGGCGCTGGTCGCTCGCCTGGATCAGCGCGATTCTGATCCTCGAAGCCCTTTTAATTGCAAGCCGCCGGGATTGGCGCGCGCGGGCGCACGATATGCTGGATGTCGTCGCTCCCGCGGTCGCGCTCGGTCAGGCGATTGGCCGGCTAGGCTGCTTTGCGGCGGGCTGCTGCTATGGTCTCCCCGCGCCGGGCCTGCCCTGGGGGGTGACCTTCACCGGCAACTCGAGCGCCGCCCGCTACCCCGGTCTCCCACTGCACCCGGTGCAATTGTACGAATCGTTCGGCTGCCTGCTCATCACGATTCTGCTGTTGAAACTGCACCGCCATCCGACCTGGCAGGGACAATTGGTCTGGCTCTATCTGGTCGCGTACGGCGCGTTGCGCTTTGTTGTCGAGTTTTTCCGCGGCGACCCGCGACCGATGGTCGGCCTGCTCTCATTGAACCAGGTCATCTGCCTGGGATTTATTGCAATCGGCGGCGCATTCCTGATGCTGCGCGCTCGCGCCCTGGCCCGGCCATCGCACCTGCCGCTGGCCCCGCTGGCTCGCAGCGCGGACTAGGGGAAAAATAGCCCATGAGCGAAAATCGGTTTTGCGAAGAATGCGGCTCACCGCTCAACCCCGCCGCTCAGTTCTGCGGCCAATGCGGGCACCCCGTTCCGGGACGGTTGCCCCAACCTGCCGCACCCATTCCTCCCGGACCCCGGGCTCCCGCACCGGCCCAGTCACCCCCGTCCGCCGCGCCCATTCCTCCCGCCTCCCGCGCACCTGCTTTCTACCCGCCCGCGCCGCCACCTGCGCCGGTCGCCGCCGCGTACGCGCCGGTGGCAGAGCCGGTCATCGGTATCATTCCCGCGCTGGAACACTCCAAAGGGTTTATGCGCACCGAGAATTTTACGCTGGTGGTGACGCCCATCCGACTCGTTTTTGCCCTGCTCACCCAGGCGATGATGAATGACGCCATCATCGAGGCCCGCGACACGGCCAAGGCCGCGGGGAAAGGGTTCTTTGGTCAGATGGGCGCGCAGCTGGCGTACCTCGGTCTGATCGGGGAGCGGTACCGGCGCATGCCGATCGACGCCATCCTGGCCGAGCAGCCGGGCAACTTTTACATCCTCATCAACCAGATCAACAAGACGCAGGTGCGAAATGGCGACTTTGAAAATCGGACTCCCGACTCGCTGGTAATCGAGTCCGGTCAGGGAAAATATTCCTTTATCATGAAGGGCGGCATTTCGACCAGGGATGCCCGGAAATTGCTCCAGCAGGTCCTGGGGAAACGCGCGAAATGATCGGGCTCGGCTGCAAGCCGTGACCCAAAATGAAACCCGGCCTGCATTGAGGTCGGGTTTCATTTTGGGTCGTGTTGTCTTGCAGGTCAAGAGCCGACTCCATCTACCAGGAAAACATGATTCTCAAAACTGGATCGGCCGGATAGCGCTGCCCGGGAAAGCCGTTGCGCGCCCCGGCCCAATTGTCGGCCCGTGAGATATTCAGAAACGCGCTCATCCCACGCTTGACCACTCGCACCTGCCCCGGCAGGTTGGCCGTCGAGGCGGACATGAAATCGCAAGGATCGAACGTGCCCGGCGTGGTGCTACAGTCAAAGAGAAGCGAAAAACGTGCCTGGTCGGTCTGCAAAACAATGCGGTCGCCGGGCGCAACCTGCAGGCCGGAAATCGTCCCCGAGGCCGGGCTGTGCTTGACCCCCTGCTTGTCATACACCCAACCGGTCGGGGCCCCATTCTGAATGGTGAAAAAGACAGAGAACGCCCCCGGGATGGGCCCGCCGATCGCGGGCGGCTGGATGACAAACGAGCCGCTCGTCACGATCTTGTTATTGACATAGATGCTGAGCCAGTAGGTCCCCGCGTCGAGCGCCACCGTTGGGTAATCGCCAATCAACACCCACTGCCAGGCATTGCCTGAAGCATAGTTGAAACGGTCCGAGCCGCCGTAAAAGAGAGAGCCGTCTTTGTAAAACGAGTACGAGTATACGGTTCCCGGCGTAATGCCCCTAAAGGTCCACCAGGAATAGATAATCTTGGGACCATAGGCAAAGGTCGTGCCCGGGTTGACCGGCCTCTGGCTATTCTGGTCAAAGTCGGTGCTGAACGTGATGGCACCAAACGCGGGCGCGGCCGGCGGAATCGCGGTCGGAAGCGGCGCGGCAGTCGGGGGTGGAACGGCGGTCGGGAGCGGCGCGGCGTTCACCGGCACCGTCACGCGCCCCCCATTGTTATTCTCGTTGCTCTCGACGATCTCACTCCGGTTGTCCACCTCCACCTCGAACGTATAACTCCCGGGCTGGGTATAAGTGTAATAGATGCTAGAGTTGCAGTTGGCATTCTGCGTGCTAGCCGGGCAGAGCGCTTCGGCCCACACCGTGCCATCCCCTGGCCGCCAGCGAAAGTGGGTGGTCGGAAAGTAGGGGCCCGCGGCCGGATAGATATCCGTTGCGATCATAATCGCAAAGCGGACCGCCATGCCCGCCGCCAAATCCGCCCCGGACGGCACGTAATCGATCCGCCGGACATACAGATCATAGCCCGACGGCCCGGCGATGGCCGTGGCCGTTGGAACGGGTGTGTCCGTGGAAGCAAAAGTGGGAGTGCTTGCCGGCGAAGGCGTGTTGACCGGCGAGCCGGCCGGCGCAGCGGTAGTGACTGACGGGCCAGGCGGGACAGGAGTCACGGTGTTGACCTGTGACAGGTCGGTTGCAGTTCCGCTCACCGCGGATGGCGTTCCCATTGCAAGTGGAGAACTGGTTATCGGAGCGATGGCAGCAGCCGGTTGGCCGGTGCGAGAGGAGCTGGAAAAATAGAGCACGGCGCCGCCGGCAATGACGAGACACAGGAGCGCCAGCGCGAGCCCGGCAATGATCCAGGGAAGTGGCGCTGCAGGTTGTGGGGATTGCTGAGGAAGAACCGGTTGCGCTTGCCACTGTGGAGCGACCGGCGGCCCGCTGGGGACAAAAGCGGCCGGGGGGGGATTGGACGCAGGGGCCCCCGTCGTCCCCTCCGGCACGCCGAGTGAGGCACGGCCGGGCGGTCCCGCCGTCGCGGGCGACTCACTGACCGGATGCCCGCAGTGCTCACAAAAGCGCAGGCCAGGCGCTAGCGGCTGCCCGCAGTTCTGACAGAATTTCGATCCGTTTGCCATAGCTCACCTCCCTGTGAAGCTACTGGCTGCAAAGAGGTCCCTTCGAGAGAATAACGGCGAACATTCACGTTACCTTATCATTATAGCAGAATCACGTATCGCGTCAAAGATTTTTGCGACGACAAATGCAGGGGCGTTTCACCGCATAATTCGGGGAATGCGCAGAGCCCGCTTGGACATCATCATCATCCGGCGCACCCCCTTCCTCAAACACAGTCGCTAACGCCGAGAACCTGTAATAAAAAATCGCGCAATGCGCGATTCCATCATCCGCCGCCGAACCGATTCGGCAGCCGCCAGCGAACCTTAAAAACTGTGCGGGGCAGGTTTCCCATCTCCCTGTTTACCGGTCCCCTTGTTTCCCTGTCTACCTGTTTACTTGTCTACTTCTCCCCCCGTCTCCCTGCTCCTGCCATCATTAGCCCCAACTCTTCGACGGGCGTCGTGGGGGGGACGTCGCCGACGACCTGGCCTTCGTACATGACGACGATCCGGTCGGCCATCTGCAGGATTTCGTCGAGATCTTCGCTGATGAGGAGGATTGCGGTCCCCTGGTTGCGCTGTTCGACCAGCCGCGTGTGAATATACTCGGTTGCGCCGATGTCCACCCCACGCGTCGGCTGGGCGGCGACGAGCAGGCGGGGCCGGCGGGAGAGCTCGCGGGCCAGGATGAGCTTTTGAATATTGCCGCCCGAGAGGTTTTTGACCGGCGTATCGAGCGACGGGGTCTTGACGTCATATTCGCGGACTAGCTGTCGGGTGTGGTCCACAATCTGCCCGAAATCCATAAAGGGGCCGTGTGCAAGCGGATTGTCGCCGTGCGTTTCGAGAATCACATTCTCCTGCACGCTGAAATCGCGCACTACGCCCATCGTCATTCGTTCTTCAGGGATGAAGGCGACGCCGGCCCGGATCATCTCGCGCGGCGGCCGGTTCGTCACATCCTTGCCGAGGACTGTGATGGTGCCTTGACTCGCGCGGCGCATCCCGGCAATCGTCTCGGCCAGCTCGCGCTGCCCATTCCCCGAAACCCCTGCAAGGCCGACGATTTCGCCGGCGTGCACCGCTAGGGTCACATCCTTGAGCGCGGGCACACCCTTGTCGCCGATGACAGTCAACCCCTTGACGCTGAGGACCGTCTCGCCCTGCGGCATGGCGGGCTTGGCCCAGGCGGTAATCACCTCACGTCCGACCATCAGGCGGGCCAGCTCTTTTTCGTTCGTCTCGGGCGTGCTCACCCGCCCGACGACGCGCCCGTCTCGCAGTACGGTCACGCGGTCGCTAATCGCCATCACCTCGTGCAGTTTGTGAGTGATAAAGATGAGCGCATGCCCCACTTTGGTCAACTGCCGAAGGGTCTCGCACAGTTCGTCCACTTCCTGCGGGGTCAGAACCGCCGTTGGCTCGTCGAGGATGAGGAGGGAGGCATCACGATAGAGGGCCTTGAGGATTTCGACGCGCTGCTGCTGCCCGACCGCCAGTTGCCACACCCGCGCGTTCGGGTCCACCTGCACACCGTACTGCTGTGACAGGGTCTGGATGCGCGCGGCCACCCGGTCCAGGTCCAGCACGGGGCCGCGTGACGAACGTAGCCCGAGGGCGATATTCTCGGCGACGGTAAAGGCGGGCACCAACTGGAAGTGCTGGTGAATCATCCCGATGCCCTGGGCCAGTGCGTCGGCGGGCGAGCGGAAGCTGACGAGTTGACCATCGACGAGAATCTGCCCTTCGTCCGGCTGGTAGAGGCCGTAGAGAATGCGCATGAGCGTGCTCTTGCCCGCGCCGTTCTCGCCCAGGAGGGCGTGAATCTCGCCGGCGCGCACGTCGAACGAGACGTAATCGTTCGCCAGGACGCCCGGAAAGCGCTTGACGATGTCGCGCATCTCTGCCTGCTGTATGTGGTGGCCCGGTCCGCTCGCGCTCATGCACTCATCCTTGATTCGGGGTGGCTTGATTTTCTGCTCTGCGGGAAGAGACGCTTCCCGCAGAGCAGAGGACTAACGATTATTGGGCAACGCCGGTCTTGATGCTGCCATCGATGAGGCCCTGCACCGTCTTGTCGGCCAGCGCCTTGACTTCGGCGGGGAGAGTGTAGGCGGGATTGTAGGTCATTTTCAAGCCGCCGTTCTTGAGCGTCATGGTGTAAACCTTGCCGCCCATGGTTCCGCCCTTGATCTGGGTCATCATATCGTCGAGCGCGATGGTCCAGTCGTAGATCTGGTTGCCGACGACGACTTTGGGGGCGAGCGCGGTCTCGTCCGCGTCGTTGCCGAACCAGAGCACGTTCTTGTCTTTGCAGACGCTGATTGCGCCGACGACACTCTGCGAGGTGCCCGAAAGGACATCCGCACCCGAAGCAATCATCGTCTGCGCGGCCTGCGAAGTCAGGGTCACATCGCTAAAGGACTGGGTATAGGTGACGCGCACCTGGATGTTCGGGTTCGTCGCCTTGGCGCCGGCCTGGAACCCATCGGTGGTCAACTTGCCATCGCCCGCGGGGATGGGACCGATGAAACCGACGACGCCGCTCTTGGAGAGCTTGGCTGCGATGACGCCTTCGACATAGCCGCCCTGGTCCGAGGCGACGGTGTAGGAAAAGATATTGTGGATGCCCTTGGACTCGTACGTATCCACCGCTGTGCCCCACGCAAAAGCTGTCTTGGGGAAGTCGGGCGCAATCTCGGCCAGCGACGCGCCATACTGCGAGCCGTGCGCGATGATGAGGTTATAGCCCTTGCTGGCATAATCGCGGATGGCCGCGGCGGCATCGGGCACGTTGAACATGTTTTCGCTATAGACGAACTGGAACTTATCCTTGCCCAATTTGGTCTGTTCTGCCATGAGCGCGTCGTACATGCTCTGGCTAAAGGAAAGGTCGTTGGCCGCGCTGGGCAGGATGACTGCGACCTTGAAGACGCCGGCGCCGCCTGAGGGCGCGGCGGTGGCCGCCGGCGCCGTGGTCGGGGCGCTGGTGGGCGGCACAGTGGTTGCTACAGGGGCCGGCGTCGTGGCGCCGGTGCAAGCGACGAGCGCCAGAACAGCGAGCAAGACCGATGCGAGCAAAATGCGTTTTGCGTTCATGCGAAAATCCTCCATTTCGAATCTGGGAACCGAATATGTGTGAGTGAGAGCGTGTGCACTGGTGCTAAGGTCTCACCGCCTTTCAAGTCGAGCGAAAAGCAAGGGGCGGACACGCGCCGCTTGCTCCTCGCCGCTCGTTACTCGCCGCGTTCGAACGGTTTTGTCAGCGCAACCGGCTGCGTCACGGTCAGCCGCGCCGATAAGATCAGCGCGACAATGGTCAATACATAGGGCATCATCACGGCCAGGTCGGATGACAACGGAATGCCCAAGATCTGAATCCAGAGCTGGAGCGCGTTCACCATGCTGAACAGCAGGGCCCCTAGCATGACCCGGAACGGCCGCCAGCCGCCAAAGTACACGAGCGCTACGGCGATAAACCCCTGCCCGCTCGTCAGGTTTTGCTGAAAGACATTCAGCAGGGCAATGGACAGGGAAGCGCCGGCAATTCCGGAGAGCACGCCCCCCAGGGTGACGGTGAGGTAGCGCACCTGCGCGACGCTGAGGCCCAGGCTGTCCGCGGCTTCGGGGTTCTGCCCGACGGCGCGAATCTGCAAGCCCCAGGAGGTCTTGTTCAAGATGTACCACGAGACCGGCACGAGGAGAAACGCGCCATAGACGAGAATATTCTGGCTAAAGAGAATCGGGCCGAGAATCGGCATATCGCTCAAGACGGGAATGTTGATGTTCGGGAACCCGTTGACGGTCTTGGGGGTGCCGATGGTCACGCGAAAGAGGAGATCGCTGAGGCCGAGGCCAAACAGATAGAGTCCGATGCCGCTGATGCCCTGTTCTGCCTTGAGCGTCACGCTGATGAACGCCATCAGCAGGCCCATGACCGCGCCGACGACAATTGCCGCGCCGAGTCCCAACCACAGGCTGCCCGTGACAAGGACGACGTAATAGGCGGCAAACGCGGTGACGAGCATGATTCCTTCGACGCCGAGGTTGAGCACCCCGCTGATCTGGCCGAACGTCTCGCCGATGGCCGCGTAGAGATACGAGGTCGCCAGGCGCACCCCGGAGGCCACAATGCCGACGATGACGGCGGTCGAGAGTAACTGGGTAATCATCCTGCTAATTCCGATTTCGCTTCAGGCGCAGGCTGAGCCGGTTCCGACCGTTCGGATTCTGCCAGCAGGCGCCGTTGGCTGCGGCGGCGCGCCCAGATCTGGCTGCTCACGACAAAGATGACGATGAGGCCGTCGAGCGTTGTGACCAACGACGAGGGCACCTGGACGGACCGCTGCAAGCTGTTGGCGCCGACCAGGAGCGCGCCAAAAAGAAGGGCCGCCGGCATGGTCCCAAGGGGGTGCAGGCTGCCAAAGAGCGCGACGACGATGCCGTTAAAACCTGCGTTCCCTGTAAAGCCGGTCAGCGAGCCATCGGTGAACAGGCGATGGGTCACGCCCAGTAAATCCACCGCGCCGCCCAGCCCGGAGAGCGCGCCACTGAGCAGGATCGCCAGAACCTGATAGCGCGATACCGAGATGCCCGCATACCGCGCGGCGATGGGATTGAGCCCTACGGCGCGGATGCGATAGCCGATGGTGGTGCGCCACAAAAAGATATAGACCAGCACGGCCATGATGATAGCCAGCCCGATGCCGGCGTTGAGTTGTGTCGGCGCCAGCCGCCAGAGGTCAGAAGCGGGCGGTAGTCGCTGGGTTTGTGGAATCCGAATGGAATTGTCGATTTCGGTCGGATCCAGCAATGGCCCGTGGAGCAAAAAACCCATGATCTGGATGGCGATAAAGTTGAGCATGACCGTGCTCAATACCTCGTTGACGCGCAAATAGGATTTGAGCACACCCGCGATTCCGCCCCAGAACGCGCCGCCGATAAATCCGGCCAGCAGCGCGGCCGGGACTAACGCCCAGGCTGGCCATTCCTGAAATGTCAAGGCGACCGCCGTCGCGCCGATGGCGCCCATGACGATCTGCCCCTCGCCGCCGATGTTGACGACGCCCCCGCGATAGGCAATACAAATCCCGATGCCGACAAAGAGGAGCGGGGTGGCCTTGACCAGCGTATTGGCGAGTGCGTTCGGGCTGCCAAAGGCCCCTTGCGCCATCGCGCCATAGGCGGAGAGGGGGTTGGCGCCCAAGAGCAGCAGCATGACCGCGCCGACGAGCAAGCCCGCCGCGCCGGCCAGGAGCGGGATAAATAATGCGTCGAGGCGCCCCAGGTCGAGCTTTTTAATGGAGGCTTGAATAGTCATTCCTCATCTGCTATGCGCCCGGTTTCCAAAATCCATGATGCACCTCTTCGGCTTGCTGCTCTAACGCCGGGCCAACTACCTCAATTGTGCGACGGCCCCGCGCAAACAGCTCGCGACAGGGTAGATGCAGCGTAGGATTTTCAGGATCGTGGCCGGTGAGTCGCGCCAACCCGGCCTCGCTCAATCCAAATACAACGCGCCCGATATTGCTCCAATAGATGGCGCCCGCGCACATCGCGCAGGGTTCCGTGCTAGTAAAGAGCGTGCACCCCGCGAGGAAATCGCGGCTGTACCGGCGCGACGCCAGCCGCACCAGGTTCGTCTCGGCATGTCCGGTCACATCCTGTTCGGTGACGACAGTGTTTTCCGCTTCGAGCAGCAGTGCGCCATCCGCGCCAACCAGGACTGCGCCAAACGGATGATTGCCGTGCTCGCGGGCGCGGCCGGCGACTTGGATCGCAAGGCGCAGAAATCGCAAATCAGCACTTATCATCGTGGTCCCCCCGCAGGGCCAAGCGCATCCAGTCCGACGTTCCCACTGCGCTTGTAGCCATTCTAGTCTCAAGGATCAAGGATAGCCGAGTTTTAAGGAAGGAGAAATGCGCAGTGGCACTTTTCGAGAGGAATCTTCACGCCGTTCGCCGCCCATTGGCGCCCGACCACTGGCCGAAGTACTGGTATTTTAACATGAAAGAGTGATACATCCAAAAGAACAAACAACCCTGTATTACTCCTGTTCAAAGGTGGTGCTGAGCGCCCCAGGCGGTGTCCCCCTTAATGACTGCCAGATGCGCCGCGAGACCGGCGAGCCGCTGAAAAAGCGGTCGATCGACTCGTTGCTCACGAGGAGCAGGGCGACAATCATCAGCGCAAAGGGTGCGGTCTGAAAGACCTGCGTTGGCACATCAGGGAACCAGGTCTGCGCAAAGCTGCCGAGCGACTGCAGGCCGCCAAAGATGTACGCCCCCACCGCGCCGCGAATCGGGTGCCAACCACCGAAAATGACGATAGAGAGGGCAATCCAGCCGATGCCTGAGGTGAGGTGATAGGCCCAGCCGAGCTTGACGAGGAGCGAATAGGATGCGCCCGCAAACCCGACGAACATGCCGCCGACAATCGTATAGAGCAACCGCTGCCGGTTGACGTTCGTCCCGCGCGCAAACGCCGCGGCCGGCCGTTCGCCAATCCCTTGCAGCTTGAGGCCGGGCTGGGTCTTGTAAATCCACCACCACGCCGCCACAATCGCGATAAAAGAGATATAGACCACCAGGTTCTGGTTGAAAAAGAGTGGCCCGATGACCGGGATGTCCGCGAGCACGGGGATCGCCAGATGCGGCACGCTGGGGCCGGGCTTGCGCACAAACGGATTTCCGAAAAAGGTGCTGAGGTCCGTGCAGAGCAGGGTGAGCACAAAGCCAACCGCGATCTGGTCGAGCTTGAGCGAGATGCTCGCAATCGCGATGAGCGCCGCCACCGCTGCGCCGACCAGCATCGCCGCGAGAAAAGCGAGAATGAGGCTGTTGGTCGTGTAGGCGACCGCGAACCCAACCATCGCCGAAAGCAGAATCGAGCCGTCGAGCGATAGATTGGTGACGCCTCCCTTTTCAGTAATCGTTTCGCCGACCACCGCCATCACAAGCGGAGCGCTGTCCCCCAGCATCGACGCCAGAACCAGAATAATCGCCGTCGTATCCAAATTATTTTTCTCCTGCTGGAACCGGTTTAGTAGCCGGGACGACCGGCGCGGCCAGCGCCGCCGCATCACTCCGCTTACTCGCATGCGCACGCTGCACCCGGTCGCGCACTCCCTGGCTCAGGACGACCATCAATACGACAATTCCCTGGAGCACGCCGCCGAGCGACGAATCGAGCTGCAGGTCAATCGGCAGGACGGCGCTCCCTTTGGTCACGACCGCAAAAAAGAACGCGACGAACGGCAGCGCAAGCGCGCGAAAGCCGGAGAGGAGCACGACGAGGATGCCGAGATACCCATAGCCACCCGAGATGGAGGGGATAAAGCGATGCCAGACGCCGATCGCCTGCACCGTACCCGCCATGCCGGCGAAGACGCCGCAGAGGGCAAACGCGCCGAGCATATAGCGTCCCGTTGGGATGCCCATCCAAAAGGCCGAGCGGATATTCTTGCCAATCGCTTTGAGTTTCAATCCCCACAGCGTGCCGCGCAGCGCAAAATAGACGACGATAACAGAGAGGAGGGCGACCCCGATCTCGACAGGGCCGATGGCCAGGTCGCGCGTAAAGGTCGGTAGCCACGCGGCTTGCGGAAACGGCGCGGTGCCGCTCGTCGACGCAATGCCCGCCAGCTTCCATGGGCCGATAATCAGATAGAGCGAGATGCCCAGTGCGACGAAATTCAACCCGAGGCCGCCAAAGATTTCATGCACATGCCCGTAGGTTTTCAAGACGCCGGCCAGGAGCGCCCAAAGCGCGCCGCCGATCATTCCGGCAATGAACAAAAGCGGAATCAGAATGGGCGCAGGCAGGTCCAGCGAGCGCGCTGCCCAGGCGGTAAACACCGCGCCCATCACAATCTGCCCCTCAATGCCAATATTCCACAGGCCGGCGGTAAAGGTGATGAGCAGACCCACGGAGGCCAGGAGGAGCGGAACCAGGGCGAGGATGACATCGCCGAATTTCACCACATTGCCAAATGCCCCGCCCCACATCACCCCGTATGCCTGGAGCGGATCGGCCCCAACCGCGATGAGCGCGAGCGTTGTGAGGACCAGGGCCAGAAGGATGGGACCAATGCCCCAGATCAGGCGATTGGCAATGGGGGGATGCGGTGCGGTAGGCACAGCCCGTGTGATCTTACTGTCCTGGGTCATAGCCCTTTGCCTCCGATCAATTCGCCCAATTGTTGAACTGAGGTCTCGCGCGTGTTGAGCGCCTGCGCGACGCGCCCGCCGGAAAAGACCAGGATGCGGTCGCTGTATTCGTAAATCTCGTCCAGGTCGGCCGAGGTAAAGATGATGGAGGTGCCAAGCCGCCGGTTGAGGAGCAATTGCTCCCAGACCCACATGGTGGACTCGATATCCAGGCCGCGGGTCGGATGTTCGAGCAGGATCAGCCGGAGGTCCGGCCGCAAGAGCGACACGAGCGCGCGCTGCTGGTTGCCGCCCGACAACGCTTCGACGTGCGAGCTCGGCGTGCCGCGAATGCTGTACTTGTCGATGTGCCGCTGTGCCCGTTCCTCGGCCTGGTTCCAGTGGATAAAGAACGGCGACGCGCGGTCGGTGAGAATGAAATGCTCGCTCAGGGTCAGCCCCGGGCACAACCCCTCTTCCAGGCGACCCGCCGGCAAATAGGCCACGCCCATCTCGAGGAATTGGCTGTACGGCTGGCGGTTCATCTTTTTTTCCCCCAGCCAAATCTCGCCCGCGGTGGGTTGGTCCAACCCTGCGCACGCCCGCAAAAGCAGCCGCTGCCCGCTCCCCTCAATGCCCGCCAGGCCAATCACCTCTCCCTCGCGGACCGCGAGATTCATGTTCGGCACGCGGAGACGGTAATCCTGCACGCAGACGTCGCGCAGTTCGAGCACCTGCTCTCCCAATTCAATCTCCTCCCGCTTGCCCATCGTCAATGCCTGCCCGAACATGAGCTGCACGAGCTGGTTCGCGGTAAAAGGCCGCGCCACCTCGCCTGCGACCTGACCCCGGCGCAGTACGGTTACCTTGCTGCACAGGTCTTCCGCATCCTCCAACTTGTGCGTCACGAAAATGACGGTCATGCCCTCCCGTGCCAGGAGGCGGAGCGTCTCGAACAGCTTGACCTTTTGCGGCAGCGAGATGCCGGTCGTCGGTTCGTCAAAGATGAGAATGCGCGCGCCCAGCGAGAGGAGCCGCATGATTTCCAGTTGTTGCCGCTCGCCGACGGTCAACGCGCTCACCAGCGCGTTCGGGTCGAGGTCAAAGCCGAACTGGGCCGAGTATTTGCGCAACTCGGACAATCCCAGCGCGCGGTTTTGCATAAAGCCATCGCCGCGGCCCAGCAGAAAATTGTCGAGCACCGTGAGGGGTGGAAAATCGAGGGGGTCCTGGTGCAGCATGCCCACGCCCCCGCGAATCGCTTCGGCCGGCGTCCTGAATTCCACGGCGCGCCCGTCGAGCAAAATCTCGCCCCCATCCTTGTGGATGAAACCGGACAGAACCTTCATCAACGTGGACTTGCCCGCGCCGTTTTCACCCAGGAGTCCGTAAATCGTTCCCGACTCGACGATGAGACTGATCCCATCATTCGCATGGAGCGAACCAAAATACTTGTGAATCGCTTGTAATTCGAGACGCATGCATATCCTTTTGTGGGTAGGGACGAACCGGCAGCTCGTCCCTACCTTGCACTCTGTTAAACCCTTACTTGGTTGGCGCGCTGGCGCCGGTCATGCCCTTGAGCAACTGGGGCAGATACCAAATCTGCGAATCGGTCGCCTTGTCGCCATCCTTGACATAGGTGGTTCCGTCCTGAAGAGTGATCGGGCCTTTCCACAGATCGATGCTGCCATCACCTAAACCGGCGATGAACTTTTGCACAGTGGCTTTGTTGTCGGCGCTCAGGCCGTTACCAAAGGTGAAACCGACCGCGCCGGTATCGGGATTCGCCAGATCTTTCCAATCCGGCGCGTCCCAATCCCAGGACTGCTTCCATTGGCCGGCTATAAAGGTCTGCACAGTCTTGAGATATCGCGGGCCCCAGTTAAAGTACGGGACGCCCAGGCAGGCATCGGGCGCTTCGTTGCAGCCATCCTTGTAATCGTACGAGACAGCCGATACCTTCTGGCCCTGCTTTTGCCGCTGGCCGGCGACGACCAGCGCTTCGGTCGTATCAATGCCCGAGATCACGACATCGTGGCCGCTGTTATAGAAATCGTTCGCCACCTTGGTCGGGTCGAGCGTTACGCCCGGGATGTTGAACCAAAAGCCGATCCAGGTCACGTCAAAGCTCAACTGGGCTGGATCCTTTTTGGCATAGTTCTGCCAGCAGTACTTGGCGCCCAGGTAAGCCGAATCGGCCAGGCGGCGGGTCTCGTCGTTGACCAGCGGGCCCAGGAACCCGATCTTGCCCGTCTGGGTGCTCAAAGCCGCCGAGCAGCCGGCGACCATCTTCATATACTCCATCTTGCCCATAAAGTTGCCCAGGTTGGGCGTCGCGCTATAGTTCTTGCCGTCTTTCCAGGCGCTGTCGCCCGAAACATTGATGAACGTCAGGTCGGGGTGCTTTTGGGCCGCGGTGATCGTATCGGTCTTGAAATCATCCGAGGTCGTAAAGATGAGCTTGACGCCCTTGGCGGCAAAATCTGATACCACCTGTTCGAGGGTAGTGTTCGGGCGATCCGCCGAATTCAACTTGTCGATATAGACAAAATCGGCATTCGGCAGTTTGCTCTTGACGTACTGGGCGGCTTGATAGTTTGCCTCGCTCCAGCCGTGATCGTTGTACGGGCCGACGAACACCATACCGAACGTGAATTTGGCGCCGGTCGCCGGAGCCGTCGTCGCCGCGGGCTGGGGCGCAGCCGTGGGCGGGGCCGCCGTTTGCGTCGCCGCGCCGCTGTTGCAAGCCGCGAGGGCCGTCAGGACAAAGAGCGCCAGGGCGCTAATGAGAAATAGTTTCTTGAACACGAGATATCCTCCTCTTCGAATCGGTTGACCTGATATGCAAGAACAGTGTCTTAATCCCTAGGCATCACCTCCTTAACAATGAACTAATGCGACAATGAACCAATAAAACAAATTGTCAGCTAGACTTTATCCATTCTTCGAATTTAAGCTATTTTTGTTACTGCTCAGCCTAGTAAAGCGGGCTGAGGAGCAAGGGCAGGTGGAATATAGGGTTTCCCGGTCAGGGCCAACTGCAGAGCCGCCAATATAGGCTGACCATTTTTGCGGACAGTGGAGATGTAGCTCCGGATCTGACAGAAGACGTTGGCACCCTCTTGGCTGCGAAAACAGCCGGACACTTTCTGCTTCACCTTCGCCATGCGCAGATCGCGCTCGGCTTGGTTGTTGTCAAAGGGCACCTTAAAATCATACATGAACGCCAACGTTTCGCGCTTGTGCGTCTTCAACCGATCGAGCAGGTTCTTGGGCGGGCTTTGCTTCCGGCGGCCCCTTTTGC
>JBAVQS010000385.1:0-38033 GCA_049694275.1 Anaerolineae bacterium
GGTCGGCGCTTGCCAGGTCGCGCTCGGCAAGCCGCGCCGGCATGCGCAGTTCCCCCGCCATCGCAATCCCACGCGCCTGCAGCCCCTGGAGTGAATGGACCGACATCGGGCCGACGTTATGGACGCCGAATTCGGTGGCGACCCCGCGCGAGGTCGCCTGCCAGGCGAGGCCGCGCGGCGCGGCGAGGGCGTTGAACAGGTGCTCGGCAAAGCGACTGCGATAATAGTTGCCCGTACAGAGAAAGAGGAGCTGCCGTACCATGGAGCGATTGTAGCATTACGCTCGCAGCAGTGCAAACGCGCAAACACTCTCGCACATTCCGGTACAAGCAGGTGTAAAATAGAGAGCGCCAATCGGTTTCGAGATTCGAAAGGAGCACGAGCCATGGGCGCACGCAGTTGGTTCCCCAATCCCGTCTCACCCTATCGCTTTGCCGTCAACCTGGCACGCGGCGGCGTGATCGATACCCTCTATGCCAACAGCCCGAACCTGATTCACAACGGCCCGGGCGACGCCTTCCAGATGGCGATCTTTGACCCAGATATCGTCCTCGACGACGACGGCAGCGGCTATACCCAGAAGGGCATCTATAACCCCACGCAGGCAGGCGGCGGCGACCCGACCCGCATCATTGCGGCGAGCGCCGCCGGGGATGACATCACGCTGCAACCCGCCCTGTTCGAGCACCACGGGCTCGCCGATCTCATCTGGGAACAGCACATTACCCCCATCCACAGCCCCAACGTCTGGCGCATCGATTTCAAATCTTATCACACCGGCGCGCACGCGCACAATCGGATGCACGGTAAATACCAGCTCTTTATGGAAGCCGGGTTCACCCGCGTATACCAGCATGAGAACGGAAAGTGGCAGGCGACCGATAATCCCACGGACAATGTCGTGCGCCCCTATTTCTCCGACCAGACCTGCGTGCTCGCCAATCCGCAGACCGGCCTGGCGTTTGGCCTGTACAAGCCGGGACTGAACGAATGGTCCGTCTGGTCCTGGTGGTACACGACCCAGTTCGGCTCCGGCCCCGAGCTCATCAACTGGAGCGGGGACAATGCGGATTCGTTCGTATTCTTTTTCGGCGCGGTCCAGGAGTGCCTGCAGATTGGCGCGGCGCTCGTCGCTCAATCGGCCGCTTTTCCCGCCGTCGCCGCCATCAACAAATCGGGGCTCCATGCGCCGAACGTCGCCTCTCAAAATCTGGATGGCCTGTACGCGACGCCCGCGACCTGCCTGACCGTGTGGCACACCCAGCGCGACCTGGTCCCCGCGCTGCGCGCCCATTATCCCCACGCGCGCATCCTCGTTCGCGCGTTCACGCCGAACTGGACGCAAGAAGAGCCGGTCGCGTGGGCGCAGTCGATCGCGCAGTGGGCCAACGCGCTGCGCCCGCAGAATATCGAGGTCACCTTTGCCAACGAGCAGAACATGGCCGCGCAGGGACATCCGCAGGGCGCGGGCGACGGCGGCGGTTATCCCCCGGCCTCGCTCTATGTCGATATTCGCGACTGGGGGATTAAGGTGCTCCAGACCCTGCGCCCGTTGATTCCCGGCATCCCGATCCATTTCCCTGCGCTTGCGCAGGGGCACAGCGATGACCAGAACGACGCAGGCTATGTCGGCTTTGAAATCCTCCGCCCGCTGGTCGAGGCGTGCGATATCCTCGACGCGCACGTGCGCTGGAATGTCGGGCAGGGGGATGTCGATTCCGTCGCCGCCGGCCGGCGCTATGAAAAACTCAACGCCCTGTTCCCGGACAAGCCCATCTTTATCTCGGAATATGGCGGGAGCACGCCGGACGAGCCGGGCGCGGCGGAGGAGTATGCCCGCTGGCTGGATCGCATTGCGACCCTCGATTATATCTATGGCGCGACCGCGTTTATCTGGGATACGGACGACGCGAATCATGGCTGGGCGCTCTATGACAAGACGCCGGTCGTCAACCTGCTCCGTGCACGCGGGCCACAACCGGCCACACTCCCCGCGCCCTCTCCCGCGCCGATGCCGATTCCCGCCACTCTGCCACCGGTTCCGTTGACCTCCGCGCCTGCCGCGCCGCCCGCCATTCCCACGCCGGCCATACCGGCGTCCCCTGCGCCAAACGCGCCGGTCGCGCCCCCGGCAATCCCTGTGCCCGCGCCGGTATCCGGCTTGACGCAGCCCGCCGATCCGCACCTCGCGGGTTTTCCGCGTCCGCCCGACGACAATGGCCGGGGCCTCCACTTTATCCTCGATACCCGCGACGATGCGGTGCAGCACTATGCGCCCTATATGAAGCAGATGCAGATCAAGTGGGCGACGGTGTACGGCGGGGACGAGCTACAGGTGACACGCGTGGCAAAACACCTGCTCGACCAGTGCGGAACCTATTCCGTCCTGCGCGTCGAGGCGCGCGCCGGAAGATTAAAATTCCCCGATTTCTGGAACAAGCTCGCGGTGCGCGCCGTCGCGATGGGCCTGCCGCCGTACATCCAGCTTTACAACGAGCCCGAGATCGAGTTCGACAACCCCGACCAGTTCGCCAGTGCGTGGGGCCCGCGTGCCCAGGCGATTGTCGCGGGGGGCGGGTATCCGGGCCTGCAGGTGATGACGCTCGATTTCTTCAAGGCGGTCGCCGACCGAATGACACCCGAGGTCAAGGACAAACTGTTCTTTGTCCTGCACAACTATGGCGCCAATCATCCGCCCAGCTATCCCTACAGCATCGGCAAGACCGCCGTGCAGGACGATACCTGCACCCTGCGCTTTTTGGCGGTGGCCGAGTGGTGCAAGCAGTACCTGGGGTTGATTCCGCCGATGTTAGGCGGCGAAGGGGGATGGCTGCCGGGGAACCATGACGACTCGACCTTTCCCGCGGTCGATTACGACAGTTGGACCAAGTGGACCGGCGAAATGTTCGACTGGTTCCGCACCGGCCAGCTCTCGAACGGCGAGTTCCTGCCCGATTACGTATTCAGCATCAATCCGTGGCTGCTCTATGCCTCGAACTGGCCGAGCGATTCATGGGTGGATGGGAACGACCCGGACAAAAAAGCGCCCCTGGTCGACCGGCTGACCCAGGACACGCCCTACGTGCGGCGTTTTTACGGGACGAGCGGGAGCTGATTCGCTCTGCGTCCCATTCTGTTTGTTCGTGCCAAGTTCGACAGTTACATCAAGTCGATCCAGATGGGCGCGCGATGGGCTGGGCGGGAGGTTGGGCACCGAGCTGTTCCTTGGGGTAGCGAGTGGTGGACGCGCTTCTATTCGGCATTTCCTCCTCCGCTTTATCCTCGCTTGGCATAATTATCTACCGTGGAAACTGGTTCCTTTTCTCGACTTTGCCGCCGAGCGCATCTATCTCCGCAAGGTCGGCGGCGGCTACATCTTTATCCACCGGTTGTTGCAAGAGTATTTCGGTTCGCTCACGCCACAAGAGATAGATGAATCGACAAAAGCCGGATAACAATAGCCCTTTCGTGAATGAATCTCAGGGCGAAGCGGACCTGCCAATTGGTCCCTGTGTGCCATTTAGAGCGATTTCCGAGCCGATTTATGGGGATTAGACCCTTGGGGTTTCCGGAAACCCCAAGGGTCTTGCCGTAAATGGAACCGGAACCTGCCATAACGGGGCAGCTGGTCACTTGCGTACCCCACCCGGGCAGTAAGTCTACAAGGCATAGCTCAACTGTACAAGCCGATGTGCAAGGGGCACAATGTTATTGATCTACGCATCTGGGAAGTTGATGAACTGGAAGAAATTCCCCTGCACCATGTCTTCGTCAGGGCGTTGCCTGGGTTTCTTGTATTTTGGCAAGACCAGCGAGCGTGGATCTTTTTTGTGCTCTTCTATTTCCTCTCGCATGTTGTTGCAGAATGGATGTGTCGGCTCAAAGTTATCTGGGTGGCTTTCACCGCCCAGATGCCACTCTTTCTTGTGGTCGTACTGAACCTCGCTCATGTTCAGTATGCCACCGCAGATATGGCAGCGGGCCGAATTCTCGAAGAGCTTCTTTATGACAACAGCGTTTTTCTGGGTCTTAGTTGCAACTCGACTTTCAGAAACACGTTTCTCGCTTCTCGGAACAGCGAGCTTGGCGAGAATATCACCTAACTCTTTTTCAAAGGACGGGTCTCCTGTCGCATGAGAATTACTGTTCAGAAGGCGGAGTAGTCGCTCATAAAAATCTGCGGTTCCAAAAGTGGCGCGTGGGCCTGATCCAATGCGGTCAGGTATGATGCCAGCGATATTATGTCGGAACAGGACCTGCTCAAATCGTTCGCGATGGGCCGAGAAAATGATCTTGCGCGTCCGTACTTCCTCCTCGCTCCCCTGATTCAGCCAGGAGATAAAGCCATAAAGAGCACTGCGAACGTATCTGCCAATATTCGAATAGAAGTAGAACAGCGGGACGAGGTTAAGCGTTCTGCTATCATTATCCTCGCCTGTCAATTGGCTCATGGCGTCAACTGCTTTGTACATCAGCGTCATCCCATTCGCAAGGATCGCATCTCCACTCGCATTGTTATCTTCCTCTAGGATATCGGTGATATCATCCGGCTGACCGCTTTTACCTTGGAACACGGGGAATAGCTCCATAAGGAGGGCATGCTTCTGGAAATAGCCCGGGGCAACCATAAACGGGACCGCTAAACTTTGAATTGTCCCTTCCAAAGAGGGAACAAACAGCTTGCGATGGAGACCAGTAGCCATTTCATTTAGCGTTTGGAGTTGGGACTTCGAGACAGGGGATGACAGTTCAGGCCAGAAGTGGCCACTGCCTCCGTTAGCCACAGACATGACCGCACGAGCAAGAGTCGAGTTGCGGTTCTCGATCAAAGTCGTCTCAAACGTATTCAGTTGTTGACCGGTGCGGTTGATTCTCAGGAAAGAAGCTTCGGCGACGTTATAGTCACCAAATTCCCATTGTACGTGAAACCCTTTTGCCCCACTACGGATGTCCCGGTAGAAACTGCCCTTCGTTCTTTCATCTTCGCGCAGCGAACTAACGTCCCCATCATCCTGCGCTTTTAGATATTTCTGATAGGCTTCTTTGTACGAGGCATAGTCACCAATTTGTCGCTTGACGAGTTCTCGAACCGTAATAGCTGCTCGCTCGATTTCTCCTGCACGCTTATTCCGTTCGTAATAGCCAGCCGGTGCCCTGTCACCCCAATCATCTAGCATCCATGCGAGTAGGACTGATATGCGGTGTGCGCCGTCCAATACATAGACCAAGTCGGTTTCGTCGTTGCGCCACATGATCAAGCCAGGGATCACCCAGCGGCGCACGACCGATTCAAGAAGATCCACACACTTTTCCGGGGTCCAAGCCGATGTCTCCCGTTGGAAATCCGGTTTCCGCAACCATGGTACAATTCCATCATGATCCTCCAAGTCCTTGTAACGTAGAGGGTTGGGTGGATCATCCTTGCTGCGGTTGAAAGCGGGGACGCCGTCATCTTTACCGACGTAACGTAGACTCTGTTTCTTAATGATGTGATCAAGATGGACGCGAAGTTCGTTCTTGGCAGCCATGGGTTTCCTCTCTGGAAAGAATCATGATATTTGCTTCTAAATCCATTCTCGCCGATAATACCATCCAGTCAACCAAGCAGTTGGTCGTTAGCTAGTCCAAGTCTAATAATGAAGCGCAACTTAAAGCATCTAATGATTCAAGGACATGTGCTTGATGCCCTCGACACGCTCAAGCCTAAGAGTATCCAGACCGTGGTGACGTCGCCTCCGTACTGGGGGATGCGTCGCTACAAACGTGGCGTAAAGCAGCAATGGGCAGATGGATTGACAGCGCCCTTTGGGGCCGAGCCAACTCCAGAGCAGTACGTTTGGCGTACTGTTAAAGTGCTAAAGAAACTGCATCGCGTCTTGAAAGACAACGGCGTTGTCTGGTGGAATCTTGGTGATACATACTTCACGCGGGCAATCATTCGCGAGAGTTCCTCGCAACGACTCGATGCCTTTGAGGGACGCAGAAAAGACACCTGGGCTACAGCCCGATTCAAGCGGACGTCGAGTGGGCATGAATATTTGAAGGACAAAGACCTCACACTGATTCCCTTCCTAGTTGCTATCGAAGCACAGAAACTTGGATTTTGGGTCCGCAGCATCATAATCTGGGAAAAGGAGAACATCGTGCCAGAGCCACGTCTAGACCGCCCAGTCGTGTCGCACGAATACGTGTTGATGCTAACCAAATCAAAAGCGTACCGCTGGCATTCGCATGTTGCCATGGAGAAAGGGACCTCTGATGAGAACATTGATCGCCAACTACGATCGGTCTGGACAATGAGTACATCGAATGGTCGGAACGATCACCCGGCTATGTTCCCGGAAGAGCTGGCTACTAAATGCATTCTTCTAACTACAAATAAGGGCGACACCGTTCTTGATCCGTTTTTTGGGAGCGGCACGACGGGCAGCGTCGCGGATCGAGTTGGTCGCCGCTTTATCGGCATCGACGTAGTTAAATCGTATCTGCGTACCGCACAGGAATCGCTGAGTGAGCAGCACAAACAAATTGCCATAGAGTGGCGAGATTGCAAATCAAAGCCACGAAAAAAGAAAAAGCGCACCAGTGCTTGAACGGTGCGCGTAGGTTTGCGATAATACGCGGGCTCGGGTGATTCAAGCACCTCGGACCGCTCCCTCGGACGGTGATACGTCGCGAGGGTGTTTTATTTCCTTTGGAGTTGATTTTAGCACATATCTGTATGGGGGTAAATTCCCACACACCTGCCTTTTACGGCGCGCTCGCGGGAAAGGGCTGGTCGCTGATCTGCGCCTCTTTGAATTCTGCACCGAGAAAGAGACCGGTCGGATCGGCATACGCGGGCGTGTTGAGGTCCAGGAGGAGAGTGTTGCCTTCGGTACGGAGGCTGTCGCGCGGGAGGGTGAGATAAAAGGTGGTCCATTCGCGCTTGAGGGCGAGCTGGCCCACATCGGTCTTGCTCTTGAGGGTGAGGTTCATCCCGTCCTGCGGCGCACGGGCGGTGAGCGCGAGATAGAACGTCGCGCTGTCGCCGCTCAACGGGAGCCGCAGGCCCGCGGCCACCCCTTTGGGCTTTTTGAGCGATTCCAGGTCGGGGAGCGCGCCCATCCGGCGCGTCTGCTGGCCGGTGGTCCGTTCAAGAAACCCGCGCACGAGCCAGGGGTAATCGTCTCCCGCGAAATCGACGCGGTAGGGATACGCGACGGGCATCGGGCCGGGGACGGGGCGATACAGGGTATAGTTTAGATTGATCTGCCACGACTCGCGCGGCATGTACTGGTAGGCAAAGGCCAACTGGGGCAGGTCGAGCGCGAAATGGCCGATGGGTTCGAGTGTATAGCGGTCGAGATAGAGCTTGCCGCCGTTGGTCCCGTAGGCGAGGACGACCGGGCGACCCTGCGCGCGCCAGGTATCGATCAGGCCCGAGACCTTGTCCCCATTCGGCTGGTTGCGGACCGCGACGAGCGCGTCGACGCCGAACAGGAAATGGAGCGGCGTGGCGATGAGCGACGGCTCGTCGCGGTTATTCGCAAAAATGATGACGCTGTTGGGGTCGAGCTGTTTGGACAGCGCCTCAAGCTGGTTGAATGCGCCGCCCAGCTCGGCCGTCCCGGCGATCGATTTCGAGAGCGGGTCGAGATGGAGGGGGCCGAGGCGCGTGCTCGCCGCGATCAAAGGGAGGCGCAGCGCGACGCCGTTCGCGCGGCTGGCGTCGATCAACCCCATCGCATAAGTGTTGTACATCAGCCAGAGCGCGAGGGCGATGCCCGCGCCAATCCTGGCCGCGCGGGGGAACGCGGGCCAGCGGCGCGGCGTTTCATTCCAGAGCCAGGCGAGGCCGCGCGCGCCGAGCAGGATAAAGAGGGGGATGACCAGCGGGATGTAATGCCGCATGGTATAGATATAGTGCGGGTTGGAGTAGAGCTCTTCGAGATAGAAAACGCTAAAGAGCGCCGACGCGCCATAGAACAGGACGTTGTGCCGGTTCAGGTCGCGCCGCAGGACGACGATTCCGCCGAGGAGCGCCAGCGCCATACCGAACGGCGAGAGGTACCAGCCGAACTTGATGAGGTTGCCGGCGCGGCTCGTCGTCGTTTCGCCGCCGATATAGGCATAGAGCGACGTCGGGCGCGGCCAGATGAAATAGCCAAACACAAAGAGGGCGACCAGGAGCGCAACGCCGCCCCAGCGCGCCCAATCGGTCGAGCGCCCCGCGCCCGCCGCGATCCGCGCCCCCCAGCGCCGGCGGATGAACTGGACAAGCACATCCCCCACCGCGAGGACCACCACCCCGGCGACCGCCGCCGCGACGAGCGGCAGAAGCGAAGAGAACTGGCTCATGAAACTCTGCGCCGTCGGCAGCACATACCCAAAGACCGAGTAGAGCGCCTTGTCGATATTCTTCATCCGCATAAAGTGCGTGTACTGAAAATAGACATAGTCCGGCGAAAAGACCCAGAGGTGCACGGCGGCCTGAGCCAGCACGACCGCCAGCGCTCCGAAAAAGGCCCAGTGCTCGCGCCGCCACAACCGCCCGTAGAGGACGACGAGCGCATAGAGGCCGATGGGCGCAAGAATCAGGACCGAGTCGGCGCGGGTGAAAAAGACATCGGCGAATGCGACCCCCGCGATCAAGGGGAGGCCGATGCCGGTTATCCCTTCCTCGCCGCGCAGCATCGCCAGCCCGCGCGAGCGGAGAAAGGCGAACAGGCCGGCGAGCAGGAGGAACTGCATCAGCATCTCGGCGACCGGATAGCGCGCGAACCAGAACTGGGGGACGTTGATCACCAGGAGGAAAAAGAAGAGGCGCGCGAGGGCGCGGTTGAACAGCGCGCGCGCGACGAAATAGGCGAGCACACTGCTCAGAATCCCCAGCAGCGGCGTGGCATAGAGACCCCAGTAAGGCCCGAGGGCGGAATCAAAGATCGCGAGCCAGACCGGATAGAGGTGCAGGAACTGCGGGAGGACCAGACCCTGCGCGCCGTCGGCGACAAAAAAGCCGGGGAGGCGCAGTTGCTTGTAGAGCATAAAGTCGTTGGTCAGGTCGAGGAGGAACTGGCGCGCAGGATCGGCCGGCATGGATTGGAGCAAGGGGTCGTGCATCGCAATGCCGCCGGTGCGCGCGATATTCGCGCCCATGTTGACGTACACCCCCGCGTCCGAGCCGCCGAGAAAAAATTCGGCCGGCCGCGCGACGAGCAGTACGCCCAGCGCCAGAATCCCCAGAAAGATCCAGTCGGGCTTGAAATTCGCCCGCGACCACCAGGCGAACGGGCGGCGCCGGCCGATGAGCCCGAGCGCCAGCGAATAGACCAGGACGAGCGCGCACAAGAGGCCGAGCGTAAAAATGCCGAGCTCCGCCAGCACCAGCCCCAGCCAGAGCAGGATCAGGACGCTGAGCACGACCGGCAGCAGAATTTTTTCGCCGGCGGAAAAGGCGGCCGAGTTAGACCCTAAAGGTTTCTGAAAACCCTTAGGGTCTATTGGGCCAGGCCACAGGACACGTGCGGTGAGATAGCCGGGCACGACGAGCAAAAAGAAGAGCGCGAGCGCCCGCAACAGGGTGAAAAGAATGTCCATGCGTCAGGTATTGAGCGGGAGATTGGCGCTGAGGGGGGTTTGCGGCATCGCCAGCGCCGGTTTGCCAATCACCTGCGCATAAAGGGCGAGGGTCTGCGAAATGGTCTGCGGCCAATCAAAGGCCTGGCGCACAATTTCATATGAGGCCTGGCCCATCTCGCGCAGGTGGACCGCATCGCGCAGCGCGAGCAGAATCTTGTCGCCCAGCTCGACCGGGTTGCCGGGCGCGACCAGGTACCCGTTCCGCCCGCGCAGCACCTTGTCCGGATTGCCGCCCACCGCCGTGGCGACGACCGGGCGACGATGCGCCATCGCCTCCAGCGTGACCAGCACCGAGCCCTCAAACAGGGTCGGATGCACAAAGAGGGTCGCCATCTCGTACAGGTTGTGCAGAGTCAGGTCGTCGAGCGCGCCGAGGAAACGGACATGGTCGCCCAGTTTCAGCACCCGGGCGCGCTTCTCGAGACGGGCGCGCTGAGAGCCGGCGCCGACCAGCAGCCACAACCACCGGCTGGGGAGCGAGGGACGAATCCGGCCCAGCGCCTCCAGCAGGACGTCAAACCCCTTGTTCGATTCTAACCGCCCTACACTCAAGAGCAGCGGCGTCCGGTTCTGCAACTGGAAACGCAGGGCGAGATCGCGCTGCAGGGCGAGGTCCACCCACTGGAGCGCCGCGTCCACGTCGATTCCGTTGGGAATCAGGACAACCCGGTCGGGCGAGGCGTGCAGGAACCGCGGAATATCGGCGACGGCGGCAGAGTCGGCGGCGATCAACGCGCTGGCGCTCTCGGCCGCTTGCTGCGCCATGAGATGGAACGGTATATAGGCGATGCGCTTGGCGAGCGAGGTCTTGAACTCTTCCATCCCCTGCGGCGCGATGATGAGCGGCGCGTGGGCGCGCCCCTGGGCCAGCAGGCGGGCGTAGCCCCAGCCCGATAACCCTTGCGCATGGACCACGTCAAAAGGCCGGCTCGCGACCAGCTCGCCGGCGGCGCGGGACCAGTAGGGATAGTTGGTCACGCGGTCGGCGATGCCGCGCAAGGGGAGGCGCGAGGCGGTCACGACCTGCAGGTCAATCCCCGGCTCGGTCCATTCCGCCTGGCGGTGGGGCGGCATGGTGACCAGCGTTACCTCGGCGCCGGCGCGGTGCAAAAAACGCGCGAGCTCGAGCACATGACGTTCCATCCCGCCATAGCCATGCAGGCCAAAAACCGCGCGTGAAATGAGTGCAACTCGCATAAAACATTCGTAGGGGCAACCCTGGTGGTTGCCCGAGGGCGGGCATCCACCAGGGACTCCCTTCGGTCACAAGGCACCGCCCCTACATGACACGTTAAAGAATCTGTCGGTAGACCGCCTCGACCTGCCCGGCGACCACCCCTTCGGAAAAACGTTCCTCCGCCGCCCGGCGCGCGCCCAGGCTCAGCCGGGCGCACAATTCGTCATCCCCGGCCACGCGGTCCACCCCGGCGGCCAATCCGGCGATATCCCCGGCCAGCAGGCCGTTCACCTCATGCTCAATAATATCACGCGTTCCGCCGGTATCCAAAGCGACGGTCGGGGTTCCGAGCGCCTGCGCTTCAAGCAGGACACGGGAAAGGGGCTCGGCCCAACGCGACGGGAACACGAGCGCACGGGCATTCGCCAGCAAACCCAGCGCCTCCTGATTCGACCGCCAGCCGCACACCTCGATATTCGGAATCCCCTTGAGCCAGCCGCTCAACTCGCCCTCTCCGATCACGAGGAGCGGGGTCTTGACGCCGGAGCGCGCCATGATCTCGGGCAGCCAGTCGGCGCCCTTGGCCGCATTCAGCTTGCCAATAAAGACCAGGAACGGCGCGCGACGGGAGACGTTCGCGCTCGCGGCCAACTGTTCCAGCTCGGCGATCTCGACGAGATTCGGGACGACGTGGAGCCGGGCCGGTTCGACGACACCGGCAAGTCGCTCGGCGACGAAATGGCTCACCGCGATCACTGCCCGCGAGCTCTGGAGGGCGCGCTGCCGCCGCGCGATCTCGGCCGCCATCAAAGGCAGGGCCGGATAGGCATACTGGGCCAGTGAGCCATACCGCTGCCGCAAACAGTCGATCCGTTCCTCGCCGCGACACCCGGCGCAGGTTTCATTATTCCGCCATAACGTCCCATAAAGGCAGATGGGCCAGTAGTCGCGCACGGTGCTCACGACCGGAATATTCGCCGCCCGCCCGGCCTTGATGGCGGGCGGAATCGTCAGCAGGTGCTGCGCGTGAATCAGATCGGCGCCGCGGGCGCGCCCGGCGAGGAACGCCGCAAACTGCCGATCGAGGATAAAGCCCCGCTGCCACGCGCGCCAGCCGGGGATGTTGAGCGCGGCAAAGCCAAACTCGGTGACCGCGACGTTTTCATAAATGCGCGTACGAACGCCCGGCGTCCCCTGTTTCGGCTGGACGACCTCGACCGTATGACCGCGCGCCTGCAGGACCCGGGCGAGATAAAAAGTGCTCCACCCGCTCCCCCCGCACTTGGGCGGGAATGCGTCCGTCGCAATGATGAGGCGCATCATTCGACGATCTGACTATTTTGCGGCGGAACGAGATTGCGCGCCCGGAACCAGAGCACGCCGCCGGGCAGGCTCGTCAGCACCAGGATGACGTGAAAGAGGAGCGACATCGAGAGCGCCTGCTCCTGTGGGACGCCGATCAGGCTGAAAAAGGTGACGACCGTCAGCTCTTTGGGCCCCAACCCGTTGATCGAAACGGGGATCAACAGCACGAACGCAATGAGCGGGTTGAACAGCAGGAAATAGACGAACGACACATTCGTAATGCCCACGGCAACCCCGACCGTATACCACACGAACGCGGTGACGACGACGATGACCCCCGACAGGGTCACGTTCACGGCCAGCGCGCGATAGCGAAAGCGGTACACCTGGAGCGCATCATAGATTTTCCGCGCGAGCGGCTTGACGCGGGCCAGCGGCTGGCGGTCAAAGAGAAAGGCGAGGCGGCGCGAGACCCGGCGGGAAAAGAGCAGCACGAGGCCGCCGACGAACACGCCCGCGGCCACGACGGTGACCACCGCCAGGTTCTCGATCTGATTGGCGCGCGCCAGCATGAACCCGGCGAGCAGCGCCATGACGACCGCCGCGCCGAGGTTGGCGACGAGCCCCATGAGCCGGTCGACGAGCACCGAGATGGCCGCCGCTTCGGCGCGCCCGCGCGTCGCCCGCGCAAGATCATAGGCGCGCACGACGTCGCCGCCCACGTTCGAGGGCATGACATTGCCGAGAAAGAGGCCGACCAGCGAAAAAGAGAGGAGCGCGCCGAGAGACGCGTCGATCTCCTGCGCCTTGACAAGGACCTGCCATTTGACCGCCCCGACGAGCAGGGCGACGGCATAGAGCGCCACCGCCAGCACAAAAGGCAGCAGGCGGACCTGCGCCAGGACGCCGCCGAGCTTATCCAGCCCGATGCTCATGACGAGAAACCCAATGAGTACGACGGTGACGACGATCTTGAGACCGGTAAACAGCTTTTGTTTCATGCTTGCAGTTTATTTCGCCTGAGGCTTGGGCGCGGGAACCGCCGGGGGCTCCTGCCGCTCGACGCGTTTGGTCGTCCACGCAATATCCCAGACTTCATGTTTGCGCCCCTTGACGTAATAGTCATACGTGCCGAGCACGCGGGCGATGCCTTCGACCAGCCCGAGCCAGATCAGGGTGAAAATGAGCCGCATCGCCTTGTACATTTCGTCGAGCGCAATGCGCATCACGCGCCCATTGTCCAGGCTTGACACGCGATAGCTATACTTGCGGCGGAGGTGCAGGTGCCCTGCATAGTTGCGCCGGCGCTGCATGATAAACTCGCGCAGGGTCGTCGGCCCCATGTTATAGACCACCGCGTCCGGCGCATAGTGGACTTCGAGCCCGCGCTTGATGACGAGCGCCTCGACGAACGCCTCGTCCATCGCCACATCGGGCGGCAGGTGCGTCACCACCTTGCGAAAGGCGATGAGCTCGCCCAGCCGCGGGATTTCGAGGCAGAGCTGGTGCTCCAACTGCAAGCGCAGGTGCGACATATAGCCGACGACGTGCTCGGGCACATTCACGGGGATTTTTTGCGCGCCGGTCATGCCGACATGGGGGTCGGCGAATAGCTTGACGAGGTTTTCGATGGTCGTGGGGCCGGGCACGGTATCGCCGCTTTCAAGCACGCAGACATCTTCATGCGCGTGCTGTAAAAAGAGATTGATGGCGGCGGTCTTGCCCTGACGCGTCGGCTGCTCGATCAAAAAGATGCGCGGGTCGCGCGGCTCGTACTCGTGGATGATCTCGACGGTGCGGTCCGTACAGCCGCTAGCGACGACGACGATTTCGGCGATCTCGACCTGTTCCAGCTCTTGTTTCAACAGGGCGTCGAGCAGTTGCCCGATGTTTGCCTCTTCGTTGTGCGCAGTAACGCCGACACTACAGCGAATGGTCATGAGATTACTCCGTGAATTGCAGATTGCAGGTTACAAATTTTATTTTACAAACCGATAGATTTTAGCAACAATTCCAGCGCGGCTGTCGATTCTTTGGTCAGCGCGAAAGTCAGGAAATACAGCGGAAGATAAACCAGTGCAACGAGAAATGCAAATCTGGGAATCGGGGACGCGGGGGCCGTCCAGCGCGCCATCACAAAGGCAAAACCCCAGGCAAAGGCCGCCAGCAAAAGCAGAATGGCGGCCGCCGTGAACACGCTCGCTTCTGTCCCCGGCGCGACGAGCGGGGCGCGAATGGGACTCGCCATGCTGTTGACGAACGGCTGGACGAGCGACGCGGCCACGGCCAGGAAAAATAATAAGACCGAGATAAAAACCAGCAGGCCCGCGTGCGGGTCCGCGCCTGTTTCGGCCGGCGCGCCCGTCGGAAGCGTGCGCCACACCGAAACGGCGACGCCCAACCAGAACAGGCTGTTGAGCGCCCCGAGCGCCGCATAGACCGGCCAGTGCGCGGGGTTGGCCCAGGATGCAAAATAGGGCGAAAGCGCGATCCAGGCCATCGCGGCGACGATCACCGCGAGCAGGCCCGTACGCCGCGCCGGGATGAGCTCGACCAGCGCAAAGGGAAGCAGCATGACGTAATAATAGCCCATCACCTTTTGCGAGAAAAGGAAAAAGGCGATGGCGATGAATAAGGCCGCCCGGGACAGGCTCGCGCCGCGCCGCGCCGCGAAAAAGGAGAGACCCAGCGCGGCGACCGCCACCAGCAGCGTCGAATGTTCGAGCAACCAGAAATCGCCCCCCACCAGCCCATCGAGCGCCACCAGCCAGGACTGGGTTTGCAGCGGCACTGCGGCGACATACTGGAGGTTCATGTAGATATAGTCCCCCGAGTAAAGCAGAAAGGGGAGCGAGACCAGAACAATCGGAATCGTAAAGACCAGGCCAGATAAGACCGCCGCCGCGAGTCGCCCGGTCCACCGGTTTTCCGCTTGCCGGAGCAGCAATCCCATCCAATAGGGCAAGATAAAGACAATCGCAATCTGCTTGAATAAAAAGGCCACGGCGAACGCCAGCGACGGCCACAGGACGCCGCGCCGCGAGCCGGCCAGCAGATAGCCGAACAGGATGAAAAACAGCCATTCCGATTCAAAGTGCCCCTGGACCGCCGTGTCATAGAACGTGACCGGATTCCACAGCCAGGCGACAAGCCCGAGCCGCGCGAGCGGCCGCGCCTGCGTTTTGCGCGCGATCAGCGTATAGACGAGCGCGCCGACGCCGATATCGGCGAGGAGCGGCGGCACGCGCACGAGGAGCCAGTCCGGGACGAACCGGGCGAGCAAGAGCAGCGGCGCGATGACCGCGGCATGCAGCGGCGGATAAGCATAGGGCCACTGCTGCTGGACGCGCGTCTGCGCATAGAGCGCCGGCCAATCGGCGCCGAGAAAATTGCGCGCGGCCGCGGCAAAGGTCACCACATCCCACGTCTGGCTAAAATAACGGTTCAGGCAAACGACCGCGCCGGCGACGGCGAGCGCGTAGAGCACGCTCATCGCCACCATCCAGTACCAGTCGCGGGCGAGCCAGGATTCGCAGAGTCCCCGTACACCGGAGGAGAATAGTGAGGCGCGCGACGTCAGAGGACGATCACCAGACGCGCGTGAGGCGAACATGAACAGCAATTATAGCAGATTTTCCGGGAAACCGAAAAAAGCGCGATCAAAATGGACCGGATGCTTAAAGGTCGAGCGCCTGTGCAAACGGGCCGTCCCCCCGGAAGGGACCGACGACCGACAGGTTCAGCCAGTTTTTTCGAAACAGGTCGCGGGAGACGCGCTGGACATCCTCGGTCGTGACCGCATCAATGGCGGCGGAAACCTGGTCAACCGTCAGGATTTCGTGTCCCATGATCTCTTGTCGCCCGTACCAGCCGGCGATGGAATGGGTATCTTCCATCGAGAGCAAAAAGTGCCCTTTGATGAGCTCTTTGGCCTTGCTCAGCTCGTCGGCCGCCACAGGTTCTTCCCGCAGGCGGGCCCATTCGCCCAGCATGGCCTTGAGCGCAATCGCCGCCTTTTTCGGCTCGACCGCGGCGTAGCTGCCAAAGTGGCCGCAGTCGTCATGCGCGCCGCCAAAAGACGAAACGCTGTAGGCCAGCCCTTGCTTTTCGCGAATCTCTTGAAAGAGGCGCGAGCTCATCCCATCCCCCAGAATCCCGTGCAGGACGTTGATGACGAACCGGTCGGGATGCAGGCGCGGATAGCTCCAGGTGCTCACCGCGACGTGCGCCTGTTCGGTCTTTTTGTAGCGCAGGTTCCAGCGCGGGGTGCGCTGGCTCACCTTGAACCCGCGATACCCCGGCGACTTGCCGGCCGGCAGGTCCTTGAAGGCGTCCGCGATCCGGGGCAGCACGACATCCGTCTGCATCAGCCCGGCGGCGCTAATGACGACATTGCCTGCATAGTAATGCTGCCCCATATAGTCGCACATCTGCCGGCGGGTCAGCCCGGCCACGCTCTCGGGCGTGCCCGCGATATCCCGGCCGAGGGGATGGGCGGGCCACATGAGCGCGTCGAGGTCGAAAAAGACCAGCTCGTCGGGCGTGTCAAAGGTCTGCATGATCTCTTCGATGATCACGCGCCGTTCCTTTTCAATCTCTGCCGGCGCGAGCAGCGAATAGCGCAGCATGTCGCTCAGCACATCCAGCGCCACGTCAAAATGCTGAAAAGTCACTTTGACCCAGTAATTGGTGTACTCGTGCCCGGTCGAGGCGTTAAACGCGCCGCCGATTCCCTCAATCGCCGTCGCAATGTCCTGCGCCGCCGGCCGCTTTTCGGTCCCCTTAAAGAGCATGTGCTCGATAAAATGCGAAATCCCGGCGATCCGGTTCGGCTCATAGCGCGAGCCGGTGCGAACATAGACGGAGACCGTCGCCGACCGGGTATGCGGCAGCTCGTTGACAAAGACACGAATTCCATTATCTAGAACAAAACGTTGATACATAGGGGAGAAATCGATCATTCTTTTTGCTTCATGTCCAGAATCACAACTTGCGTTTCTTTGGGCAGGCCGTCCCGGGTCACCTTGAACGTTTCGACCGAGTCGGCCTTTTTCAAGCCCATCTCTTTGATGAACTTGTCCACGCCGTCGAGCTTGAACGCCAGCTCGGGCACGCGATAGTGCATGGGAATGACCACCATCGGCTCAAAAAGCGAAATGACTTCGGCCGCCTCGGACGCGTTAATCGTCGAGACGCCGCCGACCGGCACGAGCAGGATATCGACGTTGCCGAACTCTTCGGCCTGCGCCTGCGTGGGCACGTGCCCCAGGTCGCCCAGATGGCACACGTTGAGACCGTCCATGGTAATGACGTAGGACGTGTTCTTGCCGCGTTCCTTGCCGTTCTTTTTATCATGAAAGGTCCGCACGCCGGTAATGAACGCGCCGCCAATCTCATACTCGCCCGGGCCGCTGACGACCTTGGGTCCACCCCGGACGCCGTCGATATTGTCATGTCCCTGATGGTTGTGGCTGATGGTCACAATGTCCGCGCGGGGCCGCGGCAGGCTCAACCCGATGCTCTTTTCATACGGGTCATTCACCACCGTAATCTCGCGTGTTCGCAGTCTAAAACAAGAATGCCCGAACCAATCAATCTCCATTCTGCCTCCTTGCTAATCCACCCGGCGCTGTAACAGGCAGGGCAAGCGGTTCGCCTGCCGCCGATCTGGCAAACGAACCGCTTGCCCTACCCCATTCGTCTCACGCTGTTGGCAAGGACGATTATATGCGATTCAAACTCGAAAAGCAAAAAGAAAATTGCCATCCGGCTGGATGGCAACTATTTTCCCTTTCCGGCGTATGCGGCCAGGCGTCTGACCGCCTGTCGCACCGGGCCGTTGCGCGCCAGTTGATACGTCACACGCCCCGGCGTATAGCGCCGGGCCAGAACCCGAAGATAGGTAAGGTCCTCCAGCTCTTTGGTCGTCGCCTTGAGCGCCCGCTTCGTCTGCTGCGCCAGCTCGGCGGCGGTGATCCGGCTGTCGGGGTGTCCGCCAAAAAACAGCAGGAGATCCCAGCGCACCAGGTTGGTGGCGTAACGCTCGATAAACGTAAAGAGCTCGACGTCAATCTCAGAGATAGGCGCCGCCGAACCGGTCGGAGAGGATTGAGTGAATGCGGTCATCATAATCTAGATCCGATAATCCCACTTTAGCACCTGGGTGGGGTAGGGTCAATAGTACCAAGTGACCGCGCCGCCGCGCGCCCAATTTCCAGAATCCGCGACAGTGCAACAGACAAAAAGCGAGAGGCCGGAGCTCGCTCAAGCCTCTCGCAGGATCTGCTTTCTACTGTCTGACGAAATCCATCGTCTGTATCCAGCAGGCGCTCGTATCCGAACTGGGACGATTGTTTGTCTGGAACTTGCCGGCGGCCGGCGGCGACGCCGGCTTGCCATCCGACCCAACGACCCAGACATACCACGTGCCCGGTCTGGCGCCGCTCGCTTTGAGCACCAGCCGGTAGGTCCCGACGCTGTTGGTGATCGCGTCGGCAATCACTCCCGCGCCGCCCGGCGAAGATGAAACCCGGATGCGGATGCCGCTCAGGGTGCCGGTACCGGCGCTGTTGGCCCAGACGGTTCCCAGCACGCCCGTTTGCGATCCGAAATCACAGCCCTGATTTTTTGCCGTAAACGAATTGGACTGAGACGTCGCGGTCGGCTGGGGCGTCGCGGTGACCGGAAACGGCGTCGCAGTCACGATCCAGGGCGTGTAAGTAGCCGCCGGCCGCTGGGTTGGCGCCGGTCCCGGTTGCTGCTGCGTGGCGGGCGGCAGCGTCGGCAGTGGCGTAAACGTCGGAAGGGTCGTGTTGGTGGGAATCGGGGTATTGGTTGGCGTATTGGTTGGCGTGTCGGTCGGGACCTCGGTCGGCGTTTCGGTCGGCGTGCGCGTCAGCGTCGGCGTCCACGTGGGCGGCAGGGAGAACCCGGCCGCCGTCGGCGACGACGCGATGGGACGCAGCGACGAGATCAGATTCGCGTTGGGGTTGATAAAGATCAGACTATAGCAGAGACAGATGACGACGGTCAGGCCGATGACGCCAAACGTGGCATATTGAAAAAATTGCTCGCGATCCGGTTCAATAGACAAGTGTGCCCCCCATCAGAATGGCTGTTTGCAGTATAACCATACCCGGTCATCCGAGTAAATAGTCAGATGGTCATAGCGTCGTTTATTTCGGCAGGGCCTTTTCCCCCTGCCCGTACAAATCGTCGGGGACGAGGATAAAGACGAGATCTTTGTTGCTCGTAAACATGTCGAGGCGCAAGGCGTTGACCTGGTCATCGCGCAGCTTGCCGGCAACCTCGTCGAGGCGCGAACGCAGGTCATTCTCGTCGGATTGATAGAGACCCCAACGCCCTGCGACCAACTCGGCACGCAGGACCTCTTCAAGCTGCCGGTCGGCCACATCTGATTTTGCGGCGGCCGTCGCTTGCTGCTCGTTCAGCTTGTACAATTGATCCTGCGCATCGCTCAAGGCCTGGGCAATGTCCTTGGCGCCGGTTTCCCACTCCGAAACAAGGGAAACGCCAAAGCCCCGTTGGGCTACGCGCAGTTTGAGCGCCAGCCAGGTGATGCGGCCGCGCAGAGCCATCGCCTGGTCGGCGGGCTTGGTCGCCGCCTTGTCCAGCGCATCATAATAATCACTCCTGGCCCCATCCTCTTCATACAGCCGATCGCCAAGCGCCTGCACCTGTTTGCCGGGCAGGTCCTTATCCGTCTTGGGCGGGTGCAGCGCGACCTGATCGATCAACTCTTTGGCGGCCGTTACACGCGCCTGCATTTTGGCATTGAGGGCATCGGTCAGCTTGAGCTCCGCCCCGGTCAGGCGATAGGGCGCCTGCACCGTCCCGCTGATATCCCCCCCGGCCGCGGGGTCGGACTGCTGGCTCGCACGCTGAGCGGAAGCGGCCAGTTGACCGAGCCCCAATTGGGAATACGTCTGCACAATCTCGGCATAGAGCCGGGATCGGGCATCGCCGGGGATGGCGGGGCTGTACTGGGTGATGAGAAAAGCCTGGTCGACGGAGCGGCGCGCCGCGGTCGATAGATTGAGCCCGGCCAGTCCTTGCGCAGCCTGAATGAGGGTTTGGGCGCGAACGAGATCGGAAGGTAGAGGGCTGATGAGCGCCAGGATCGCCGCATATTGATAAGCCCAGGCCGCCCGGGCTGGCTGTTTGCCCGCCGCATACCGCGAGCCGAGCAGGAGCATGACGCCGGCTCGGTCTGCGTCGTTGAGATCAGGGCTGAACGCGGCGGTTGCAAACGCCGATTCCCAATCTCCCTGTTGGAGCGCATCGTCAATCGCAACGCCGTCCGAAATCCCGGCGAGCGGTTCCAGTCCGGTTGCCAGCACGATCTTTTTGCTATCGACCTGCGCGCTCGGGGATTTCCATTGGCTCAGATCGACGGAATCGTTTTGCTTGAGAAAAAAATTGGCGCCCAGGGCCGCGACGCCCACACAAACCAGCAGCAGCGCCGCGCCGAGTAGAACAAGGGGAAGTGCTCTTTTCACTAAAGCTCCATTTATGGATTGATCAATTTTTCAATTTTGGCCTGGTTTCGCTGCGCGTCCAGCCAGGCGAGGAACGCCTGTTGCTTTTGATTTTGCAGCATTTCAGGGGAAAGATCGCGCGCCGACTCGTGGCCGAGGACCTGGATGATGTGAAACCCGAGCGCGCTGCTCACGATGCCGCTCGTCTGGCCGGGTTGAAGCTGAAAGGCCACCGCTTCAAACTCGGGCGGCATCATCCCTTTCGGCAGCCAGCCCAGGTCGCCGCCGCTGTCCCGCGTCGCTTCGTCCTTGGAGAATTGCTTGGCCAGGTCTGCAAAACTCTTGCCGGCTTTGAGCTGGGCGAGCACCTTATCGGCATCGGCCTGCGAGGCGAGCAAGATATGCGCGGCGTGAACCTGCTCGACCTGGGTGGGAATCGCCGCCGTCACGCGCGCGAGCATGACTTCGCCAAAAGCGGACGAGCGAATCTCGACGCACAAATTGTCGAGCGTGATCTGGGTGGATTTCAAATAGTCGTCAAACTTGGCGCGCCCCCCCGCTTCGTCGATCATCTGCTGGATGCGATTGTCCACATCCTGCGTGGTGACGGTCACATTCTCGCGTTGGGCCGCTTGCTCGACCAGTACGTTATCGATTAATTGTCCGATGACCTGTTCCTGCAAGCCCTTGATTGCATCCTGGCCGTTTTTGGACGTGGGGTCGAGGCCCTGCGCGAGGAGCGCCGCCTTTTCCTGATCGGCTTCACGCTGGTACAGGGAAAGCGGAATGCCCTGACCATTCACTTTGGCGGCAAGCGGTTCGTCCGGCGACACGGCAACCGCCCCACCATTTTTGCAATAATTGGTTTGCGCCGGCCGGGTCGGAACGGGGGTATCCGAATCGGCGACCGGCGTATCGCTGTTTGTGATATCGGTGGGGGGGGGCTGTGCGTTAGAATCGTCGGCGGGAAAGATGCTTGAACAAGCGGCGAGCATCGCCAAGCCCAAGAACAGCAAAGCGACCCACGCCGCACTTTTAATTCTCATACCGCTTCCTTTTGGGTGAGGTGCTGTTTGATTATAGCGCATCGTGAGCCAAATGCAAAAGGCCTTGCGCACCGCGCCTTCGCTTGGTTGCCCTCCATTTCGCACTCTGATATAATGACTCTAGCCTGTGTTTTTAGGAACGTGAAAAATGAACAAGCTCTTTCTTGTATGCCTGGTTGGATTGTTGCTGGCAACCGGTTGCGCAACCACCATCGAGCCCACCTCCATCCCCGTCAACGGAAACCCGAACCCCACTGCGCCGGGGGTCGCGCCGTTGGCCGCCGCCAGCCCCACCGTGCCACTGCGCCCCGAAGGGAACTGCCAATCGCGAATCAGTGGGCGGGTCCTCGATTCGACCGGCGCCATTATCAAGGGTGCGGCGATCGACCTGCGGGGAAATGGAATCAAAGGGACTCCGCCCAAAGCGGTGAGCGACGACAATGGGCTGTACGGGTTCGCCGGACTATGCGCCGGTGCGTATACCTTTACCGTCACAGCGCCCGGCAAACGCGCCGTGGCCCTGACGGTCAGCGCAGACGTGGATGGCGCCAATGTCGCCCGGGCCGATCTGACGGTCAAGTAACCGCCCGGGCCTAGAGCTCTTCGCCAAATCGCCGGCTCAGCCGGGCGAAAACGAAATACCCAATCAGCAGAATCACAAACGAGGTCACGACCGTCCGCAGGAGAAATTCAAAATCCGGCTGCGAGGGCTGTCCGCCATCCGTTGTGCCATAGAGCACATTCCGATAAGACTCGATAATGCTCGCCATGGGATTCACGTAATAGGCGACGCGCCCCAGGTCAATTCCATTCCAGACCCCGGTCAAATCCTTGACCGGATAAAAGACGGGCGTGAGGAAAAACCAGGCGGTCATGACCACACCGGTAATGACGCCGGTGTCGCGGTACAGCACGTTGACCGCCGAGAGGAACAGGGTAATCCCCATAATCAGCGCCACGTGGGCGATAAAGATAATCGGAAAGTAGAATAGGACGGTGGGCTGAATCTCGACCTGGTAATAGAACACGAGCGCAATGATCAGCGGCAGGGCGAAAAGAAAATTGGCGGCGTTCGCCAGCACCGAGGAAATCGGCAGGGTCTCGCGCGGAAAATAGACCTTTTTGACCAGGTTCGAGTTGTGAACAATCGTCCCGGTCCCTTCGAGGATGGCGCCCTGCGTAAAACTCCAGACCAACCAGGCAATCAGAATAAACAGGGGAAAGCGGCTAATGGTCGTCTGGCGCAGAATGGAAAAGACGACCGTAAACACGAGCGTCATCATGACCGGATTGCCCCACGCCCATAAAAAGCCGAGGAGGGAATTGCGATAGCGCACTTTGAGGTCACGAATGACGAGGTTGCGAACGAGTTCTCGATAGCGGAATATTTCTTTCAAATGCCCGAGCATCGCCGCCGATTATAGCACCCTCCCCGGTACGCGCCTAATCGCTGGTCATCTCATCTGCCAGGTTCGCTCCACACCGGCGAGTAACAACTCTTCATCCTGCGGCTGGACCGTGCGCGGATCGAGGAGGACGCGTTGGTCTTGAATGCGCGTGACGATCGGGGGATAATTCCGGCGCAGCCGCGCGGCGAACCCATCGGGCGAAGACACGGCAAGCGCGACAGCGCGGGTAGGCAGGGTTTCGCCGGGCAGGCTTCCACCGCCCACCGTCGATTGCGCATCGACCACTTCGGCGGGCAGACCCAGTTTGCGCCAGCGTTCCGCCCACGCCTGCGCCCGCTTGTCCAGTTCCTCAGGCTTGGCCGCGATCATTTGCCAAGTCGGGATCGTACGCGCCGCCTCATTCTTGATATAGTGCAACAGCGTCGCCTGCAAGCCGGCCAGCGTCACTTTGTCCACGCGCAGGGCGCGGGCCAGCGGGTGCGTGCGCAGGCGCTCCACCAGCTCTTTTTTACCGGCGATAATGCCCGCCTGCGGCCCGCCCAGCAGTTTGTCTCCGCTAAATGACACCAGGTCGGCCCCCGCCCGCAAACTCTCTTGCGGCATTGGCTCGTGCGCCAGGCCGTATGCGGACGTGTCGAGGAGCGCGCCGCTCCCCAGGTCATCCACCGCCAGCAGTTGGTTCGCGTGCGCGAATTGCGCGAGTTGTTCGAGCGGGACCTCTTCGGTAAAACCGATGATGCGAAAATTCGACGTATGGACGCGGAGCAACAAGGCGGTCTGCTCGGTGACCGCCGTGCGATAATCGTCGAGGCGCGTGCGATTGGTCGTGCCGACTTCGACCATCCGTGCGCCCGATTGGCGCAGCACATCCGGCACCCGGAATCCCCCGCCGATCTCGACCAGTTGCCCGCGCGAGATAATCACATCACGCCCCTCCGCGAACGCGCGCAGGATGAACATGACGGCCGCGGCATTATTATTGACGACGAGCGCCGCTTCCGCGCCCGTCAGGCGCGTGAGCAGCGCCTCGGCATGCATGTACCGCGAGCCGCGGTCCCCCTCCTCCAGATCATATTCGAGGTTGGAATAGCTCAGCGCCGCCTCGTGCATCGCCTTGCGCGCGGCTTCCGAGAGCGGGGCGCGTCCCAGGTTCGTATGGAGAATCACCCCCGTGGCATTAATGACCCGCACCAGCGTAGGCCGGGTGAGCTTGTTCACCCGCTCATAGATGTCGTCAATCAATAGCGCAGGCATCGGCGCATCCTGCCCGCTGCGAATGAGCATGCGCGCGGCGTCAAGCCCGGCGCGGATCGCGTCGACCACTACCCCATGCCCGTACTGGTTTGCCAGCTCGTGCAGCGTCACATCCTGGAGGAGCTCATCCACCGACGGGAGCGCGCGTAGCTGCTCGGCCTGGCTGGTCATGGCGCAACCGGTCCTTCGTCAACCAGGAGTGCATCAAAAGAGTGGTTATCGACCGTTTCAATCTGGGTAATAAAAAAATGTTCCTGCGCCTGCTGCTCCGGCGTCGAACCATCCGCGACCGGGCCGATAAACTCTTCCGCCAGGCGCTCGGCAGTCAATTCATCCACCGCTACCATTCGGACCCGATACGTTCGGGCGAGATACACATCAAAGGTTGGCATTACTTCTCCTGGTTCCCATCTCAATCCGGCGCCATCCCCTCAAATCGCAGCGCGTACGGATAATCCTTCACCCATATCCAGTGATGGTCCCGCACCTGGTCTCCGGTAGGGGAGGTTTCGGGCGTCGAGAAATCGGTCTCCGGCAGTCCGCCGACATGCGCCTCTACCCAGTAGACGATATAGCGCGTGGCCAGACCCGGATAGGAGGTCGAGTCTTGCGGGAGGCGGGTGAGCTCGGTCTCGACCAACTGGACCTCGGCCGCCCGGATTCCCAATTCTTCCCGCAGGCAGCGGCGCGCCGCATCAAGCGGCGGTTCATCCCGCTTGAGCTTTTCCGAGGGGGGCAGGCTGCGCGGTCGCTCCCGCTCATCGCGCAGCGTTTGGCGCGCTTCGACGAGCGTCCGGTCCTCCTGTCGGATCAGCACGCTTACCAACCGCGTCATGCGCATCGGCGGGTCGTCCTGCAGCGTGGATTCGCCCTCGGTCAATTCGAGCCAGAGGTCTTCCACCGATTTGGCATGCCCGGCCCCCCAGCGGCGGAGGTCGATTCCCTGCGCCGCGAGCCATGCGCGCAATTGCTCGACCGTGTCGATCACCAGCATCCGAATAAACCTATTCTTCCGGCTTGTCGGCCAACCGCAAGTTGGGAATCACGTCGAGCGAGAGATCGCTCCGATTGCCTGCCCGGTAATGCCACCACGCCGCCGCCGCGATCATGGCGCCGTTATCGACGCACAGCTTGGGCGGGGGAATGAGCACCGGCATGTCTGCGCGCGCCTGCATCTGCTCGCGCAAGCGTTTGTTCGCCGCGACGCCGCCCGCCAGTAAAATCTGGCTCGCACCAAAGCTGCGGGCGGCGTTCAAAGTCTTGGTCACCATGACCTCTACGATCGCTTCCTGAAAGCTCGCCGCGATATCGGCGACCGGTAAGGTCTGGCCGTCGAATTTTCGCACGAGATGCAGCGCCGCGGTCTTGAGCCCGCTAAACGAGAAATCATAGCTCTCGCCCAGCCAGGCGCGCGGCAGCTTGAACACGTTCGGGTCGCCCTGCTCGGCCGCTTTTTGGATGGCCGGCCCGCCCGGATAACCCAGCCCCAGCAGGCGCGCGACCTTGTCAAACGCCTCGCCGGCCGCATCGTCCATCGTGCGCCCCAGCATCTCGTAGGCGCCGTGCCCGCGCATCAACACGATTTCCGAATGCCCGCCGCTGACGATGAGCGCGACCAACGGAAACACCCGCCCGGCCGGCGGCAGCTCGCTTACAGCCGCTTCCAACCAGTTCGCATAAATGTGCCCTTCGAGATGATTGACGCCGAGCAGGGGCAGATGGTTGCCCAGCGCCAGGCCTTTGGCCGCGTTCACCCCTACCAGTAGCGAACCGGCGAGCCCAGGGCCATAGGTGACCGCGACCGCCGCCAAATCGCTCCAGGTCACATTCGCCGTTTCGAGCGCGGCCCGGAGCACCGGCACAATTTTCAGCACATGCTCGCGCGAGGCGACCTCGGGAAAAACGCCGCCATACCGGGCGTGCATCTCCACCTGAGTGGCGACCACATTAGACAAAATTTGGCGGCCGTCCACGACGACCGCCGCCGCCGTCTCATCACACGACGTTTCAATTCCCAGTATTAAATCGGACACGACCTTACCTTTATGGGATATCGGCCTGCATGACCTGATTGCCGCTGACCAGATAAAACTTGCGCTTGCTTTGGCTGACAAAGAGCGTTTTAATTCCGCTGAACGCGTCGCCGTCCACAGAGCGCGGCTTGTACTGATGCAGATAACGCCCGTTCTTGTCGAATTCGACGATCCGTTGATTGCCCGCGTCCGCAATATACAGATTGTCCACGCCGGCGCGCGTGTAAATCGCCGCCGGGTTGTTGAGCGGAACGTCGAGCCCGGTCCAATCAAAGGACTGGCGCTGGCCCATCCGCAAGCGCAACACCCGGCCGGTGTCAGTCAGCACCCAGACGTCGCCGTCAATCGCCACATCCACGGCGTGCGTCAAATCGACCGAAGAGTTGGCCGGGAGGTAGGGGACCGCCGCCGGCGCATAGCCGTTCACCGCGGTGACATATTTCCAGACCTGATTTTTCGTCGCGTCCAGCAAATAGATATTTCCCAGAAAACTCGCCATCGCGCGAATATCGCCCCATTGCGCGGCATCGACAAGCGGATAGGCCTGCCAGGTAGTCGCCGTCGGGTCATAAAACAGAACTGCATTCCCGGTGACCGTGACCAGGCCGCCATGCGCGGCCGTGCCAATCGAGTCCGCCCAGGCCATATCGTGGATCTGGTCGACGGTGATGTTGCCGATTTTGGTGCCTACCTGCAAGACGATGCCGTCTCCCGAAGCGGGGTCGCTGCGTGTGCCGCTGTCGTTTGTGCGATAGTGGTAAATGCGCATCGCACCCCGATCGAGAAAATAGATGTCATTATCGTCCGCCACCACCGGGCCGATATCCGTCCCGACATCGGTCAGGCGTGCAATCACCGCCATCTGGCTCAAGACCGTTATCCCGTTCAATTCGTTCGTCAAATCGGCAATACGGGACGCCAGCCCACTCGCCGAGACCGGGTCGCCGAGATCGCGTATCTGCTGAATCAACGGACGCGCCTGGTCCACCTGCTGCATCGCGCCGGCCCGGTCCGTATCCTTCAGCAAGATCGCCTGCCGCAACAGGCCTTCCGCCTGCAGGACCAGCGCGGTGGATTCCGTCTGGTTATGGTTACTTTGCGAATAAGCCGCTCCCACTGCCAGGACGATAAACAGCACCGGGAGCAGAATCGCCATGCCCTTGAGCCAGATCGGCTCTTTGGTCGTGCGGCGCGGAATGATCGCCTGCCGGGTGGTCGCGCCGGGAAGCATCAAACGCACGATGAGCGACAGGGCATTCCAACCGGCCAGGAACAGGAGGTTGAGACCGTTATTCACTGCGACCTTGACCGCCTGCCAATCGACAATCCCAAGCACATTCCGAATCGCACGGGTAAACAGCGCGATGGTGCCAATCACCGCGCCCGCCATGCCCGCGAATGCATGGCCAACGGCGCCGATCTGCTGCTCCCGCCGCAACCGCCGTTCCTCGCGCAGTTGAGCCAATCGCTCCGCTTGCGATTCCACCGGCTCGGCCGGCTCTTCGGCGCCCAGAATCATGCCCGGCGCAGACATCAGCGCGGGCGCGGGTAAAGCCATCGCCTGGGATGCAAAGGCGGGCTGCGGCGCCACATCCGCGGGCGCCTCTTCCGGTTCCGTCTCCGCCTCCTCGTCGAGTTCGAGATCGGATTCGGATTCGGGCTCAAGCTCGCTCTGCTCCTCCGGTTGGATATCCGGCGCATTCTTCTCGCCGGCGAGATCGCGCGGATCGACGAGCTCGGCAACCAGCGCGCTCAGGTCTGAGCCGTTCGACGCCTCTTCGAGATAGGCCGAAATATCCTCGGCCCCGCGATTCTCGAACGCGTGCGCCAGCTCCTCGGTGCTCGCCATTTGCGTGAGGCCGCGCGTCGCAATCACAAAAACATCGCCGGCAACCGCCGTGGTATGAAATAGATCACACGCAAACTCGCGGCGCACCCCGAGCGGCGGCGAGGCGTTCCCCTGCGGGCTAATCAGCGGCGCATCTTCGGTGAACCAGTCCGATTCAGCCGGATAACGGTGCAGGTGTCCATTCACTTCCACATAGACGACCGCAGGACCGGCCTGCGCGACGTACAGATCGTCGCCCCGCAGCACGACCGCGCTGACGCCCGCCATGCGCCGCGTCTCGCGCGGGGCCGGCAGGTTCAGATCGAACAGGGCGGCATTCGCGGCCCGGAGCGCTTCGGAGAGCCCAAAGGTGATGCTGCCGCGCCGTTTCGAGTATTCGCGGCGGATCGTTTCGATCAGCTCGCGCTCGACTTCGCTACGGCCTTCCACCTCGCCGCTGACATCCAGCACGATGTACAGATTGCCGCGCGTGCGCGCCGCCGCCAACTCTTCCGGGCTCGCGGTCGCAATCAGGCGCTCGTCCTCAAACGCGGCGATATGGTCCGGCACATCCTGCCAGACGCCATCGACCACACACACTTGCGCCAGGTCGACGTGCAGGCTGGGCGTCGCCGCCGGTTCGGTTGGAGGAGACTCTATCACGGCTGTATCATCCTCATCCCATCAGTCTTTGAAAATAATATTCCCGTTTTCGAAGCGCTCAATGGTCACCAGCGATTCGACCGGCGCCCGGAGCGTTTTCAGCGCCTCGCGCCCGTGATCAAAGGCCTTTTCGATCACCGCGCCAATACCGACGACCTGCGCGCCGCTGGACCGCGCCAGCCGCGCCAGCGCCAGAATGGTCTGCGCAGAGGTCAGGAAATCGTCGATGATCACAACCCGATCATTTTTTCCCAGGAACTCGGGCGAAACCATCAGGGAGACAATCCGCTCGGTTTCCCGCGAGAGAGTCGATTCCTGCAGCGGCTGTGCATGCATGCCAACCGGGCGATGCTTGCGCGCAAAGACCAGCGGGACATTCAGCGCGCTCGCGGTGGTAAAGGCAGGCAAGATGCCGCCCGTTTCGACCGTCAGCACTTTGTTCGGTCCCAGCGGCGCCAGCCGCCGCGCCAGTTCTTGTCCGATCGCCTGCATCAACTGGATATCGACCTGCTGGTTCAAAAAGGCGTCCACCTTGAGAATCCCACGTCCCAGGTGCTGGCCGTCGAGAATAATTCGCTCTTTTAATATTTGCATTGCGGAGCCTCGAAAATCATATCACACCCGCGCGCGTTTGTCGATGCGGGTTTCGTTCCAGAGATTCAGACGGGAAAGGCGCCGCGCCGGACGCCGGACTGCTACTGACTCGCCCCGCCTCGGACGAACATCGAATCGGGGTAAATGCCCTGGTTGTTCCAGTAGAGCCAGCCGGCGCTATTGGCATCGTCGGCGCCCTTTTTCTGTGCAATGTACTCGGCGACGTCAAAGCCGGCGTCACGGTACGCTTGCAGCCAGGGACGCACGAGCGTCTTGCCGCGCTGCTGCGCGAGGACCGTCCCCTTGTAAATAATGTCGTAGGGACAGGCGAGCGCGGCCGGGCAGTTCGGATTACCCAGGCTATCGCGAAAGAGGTTCGGTGAGCCTTTCCAGGTCGAAGGGTACATCATCGGCGAGATGTAATCAAAATAGGGCGCATCCACTTCGAGGAGCTGGCCGATTCCCTGCTCGTCATGCACGGCCGTCGTCAGCCCAAACACATCGCCGGAGAAAAAAGTCGGCCAGGGCTTGAAGGTGGCCGCGGCATATTCGAGAAAGCTCCGGATTGTCGCAATGCGCGTCTCGGCCGTGCCATATTCGAGAGGCGTCGGCTGGCCCGGATAGCGAATATAGTCGAACTGGACCTCGTCAAAGCCCATCGCACTCAGTTCCTTAGCCAGTGCAAGGTCATATTCCCAGACCTCTTTTTTAGCCGGGTTCATCCAGATTTCGTTGCCGGCATTCAACACGCGCCCGTCCTGATAATGGAGCGCGAGGTCGGGCCGCGCCGAGCCGAGCCGGACGTCCTTAAAGATGACCTGCCGCGCGATGCAGTACCAATGGCGCTGGCGGCAGATCTGGACGAGCTCCTCGGGCGGAATTCCATGGGCATGATACGCGTTCAACTGTTTGGCAAGCGGGACCGCGCTCGGCCATACGACATCGCCCGCGCCTTCCTTGACGTCGAGCACGACGGCGTTCACATCGGTCCCGGCCAGGCGATCGAGCAGCGCAAGAACATCCGCGCGCGGCATGGCGTAATAGAGGTGGATCCCCTTGACCTTGAACGGTTGCAGTTTGAGATCCATCTGGGCCGTGCGCGTAATGGCAAAGGTCGTCAACTGATAGCCGGGGACCTTGACCGTCAGCGTCATCGCCTCGCCCGGCTTTTCGATGCGCAGCGCGCCCCGCTCGTCGACCGGCAGGATTTGGTTGTTATAGAGAATGAGCGCGTTGGAAATCGGTTTTTGGGTCGCGGCATCCCGCACCACGCCGTCAAAGGTATTGGGCCGCAGCCGTAACGAGAGCGTGTCCTCGCCGTTAAAGACCGTTTGCGCCGCGCCATGCTCGGGGGCGCGCGCCGCGATGACGGTCCCCGTCATGACCGCACGGAGCACGAGGGCGCCCGCGGCGTCCGTCTGCCCGCCTTGATCGCCGGCCGAGATCGCGGCATTCGGCAAAGGGAGACCGGTATATTCGTCGAGAATCTGGATGGTCGTCAGCGCCGGTGCGAGCGCAAACTCGTGCGGGCCATCCGAATCGTAGGTAAAGCCGGCCGCGCGATAACCGGAAGCGGAAATCTGAAACCGCACACCGCGCTTGACGCCGCGCAGCATAAACGCGCCGTTGGCGTCGGTCATCAGACCGGGGCCGCCTTCAACCTGTACCGCGGCCCCCACAATCGGCTGGCGACTGTCCTGGGCGACGACGGTCGCGGTAAACACATTCAAGGGGAGGGTGAGGTTCACGTCGACCGCCTTGTCGAAGAGCGAATCGACCGTGATGCGAGTCTCCGCGGGGGTAAAGCCGTCAGCCATCCCAATCACGGCAAACGTGCCGCGCGGGACGGAAAGACGAAACTGTCCGGAGGTATCGGAAAGGGTGGACCGTCCGGCGATCGTGACCGCCGCATTGGGAATCGGATGACCATCAGGGTCCAGCACCAGGCCTTGTGCATCTTTGATGTCATAATAGGCATAACCCAGCGCCAGGATGATGACCAGAATGGAAAGGGAAAAGAGAAGGGTAAATAAAATTCGATTGCGCATGATGCGGAAACATTCGAGCGCAGCAATTTGCGCACGCTAAAACGAGTCGGACGGAGCAACAGATATCGCCAGCGTTTTGCGATTATAACATACCCTCCCCCTATCCCCAAGTAGCGCGCGCGTGAATTCGCCGGGGGCCCATCCGGGTGTACGGCCCCCGGCGGCCCGTGTGCATCGCCCTTTTCCACAATCATACCCATGCTATCCACAATTCGGGGATAGTTTTCCACAGCCGAACGTGCACATTTGTGGCCGGGCAATTTTTCCGCTACTAAATCTAGGATGCAACTTGAATGCGTTCACACTTTTCCACAGTTTATAAGCGACTTGTTCACAAAGAGCCGCCGGAGCCTGACCTTAAAGAAAACGCGCGATGGCCCTCTTTTTAAGGTGAAAACATTGCATCGCTGGCTAAACCTTGCTATGATACACACGCGTCGCAAGGTGAATCGACGAGTGAGGAGCCGGGCGACGTATCCTTTTACCCTTTTTTCCTGCCATGAATTATCTCAACTCGCTCCATAATGTCCCACAGACTGGCGCGCGGAGCATCTCGGCCGGGCAAATCTGGCAAGCCACCCTGGGCGAACTGCAACTCCAAATGACCCGGGCTACGTTCGACACGTGGGTCAAGCCGACTTTTGCGATCGCCTATGCCGATGGATCGCTTGTCGTCGGCGTGCGCAATGCCTATGCCAAACAGTGGCTTGAAAACCGCTTGTGTGGTATGATTCAGCGCACTGTTAGCCATATCGTCGGCCAATCCTCTGAAGTCAAATTCATTCTCAAGCCTCGTCAAGCCGACAACGATTTGATTGGAGAGCCGTCCATGGATTTGCAAGATGTACCGGCCGCCGGTTCCGGTAATGACCGTCCCGAGCGCGCTGCGCCAGCCGAGGCCGCAGCCGAAGAACGCCCGACCCGCGCCGCTTCAAAAGGTACGGGCGTCGGGGTCAACAGCGAATATACGCCGGCCCGCGCCAATGGCTCCACACTCAACCCCAAATTCACCTTTGATACCTATATTGTCGGAAATTCCAACCGACTGGCCCACGCGGCCTGCATCGCCGTCGGCGAACGCCCGGCCGAAGCGTACAACCCGCTCTTTCTCTATGGGGGAACCGGGCTGGGCAAAACGCACCTGATGCATGCCCTCGGCTGGCTGGCACACCAGAGTGGCAAGCAGGTGGTCTATATCTCGTCCGAAACCTTTACGAACGAGATGGTCAATTCGATCCGCACACAGACCACCGAAGAGTTTCGCCGGGCCTATCGCGAAGTGGACGTGCTGATGATCGACGATATCCAGTTCATCGCCGGCAAAGACTCGACGCAGGAAGAATTCTTTCACACGTTCAATTCGCTCCACTCGGCGAACAAGCAAATCGTCATCTCGAGCGACCGGCACCCGCGAGCGATTGCCACGCTCGAAGAGCGCCTGCGCTCGCGGTTTGAAGGGGGATTGATCGCCGACATCCAGCCCCCCGATTTCGAGACGCGCGCCGCCATTCTCCGGTTCAAGGCCGAGTCACAGCCGATCCCCGTGCCCGACCAAGTCGTCGATTTTCTCGCGCGCAAGATTCAATCCAACATCCGCGAGCTCTCCGGCGCGCTGACCCGCGTCGTCGCCAACGCCCAGTTGACACATAATGAGATGACGGTCGAGATGGCCCAGAGCGTGCTCCAGGACATTCTCCAGCACTCGCCCCTGAGCTCGGATGAGATTCTCGTCGCCGTCGCGGAATTTTATCGAATCCGACTCGACGACCTCAAAGGACGCGGGCGCAGCAAAGAGATTGTGACCCCCCGCCAAATGGCCATGTATTTTTTGCGCGAAGAGACCGGGCTTTCGCTTCCCCAGATCGGCGAAGTACTCGGCGGCCGCGATCACACCACGGTCATGTATTCCGTGGACAAGATCGGGCAGGAGATTGAACAGGACGACCAGCGGCGCCGTGAAATGCTTGCTATCAAGGAACGGCTCTACCAGCACGTCTAACCAGACCTGCCATGCCAAGCAGTGCAATTATTGCAAGCCTCGCCCGGACATCCGCGGCGAGGCTTTTTTGTGCCCTTTTCCGCTGTTTTTCGATTACATTTCAGCCCTATAACATTATGTAAAACCAACTGTGGATAACATGCCTAATACTGTGGAAAAGTACGCGAATATGGGGATAACTTTACTCAGCCAGCCCTGGAATACACAATATATGGTGTACGGTCATGGGCGGATAATCTAGCTTTTGTGGATGTGGATAAACGGCAGAAACCTGTGGACTGAGATGGGAAAAAAGGAACCCAAAATCAACTGGAATGGCTACGTTATCCCGGTTATTCGAGTTTTCCTTGCCGGGTATTCCACTTGTCCACGATTTTGCGTGGATAACTCGCGCGAACGTGAAAATTGTTGAAAACGCGTTAACAACTTGTCGCGCTGCACGTTCCGGTAAGTCGCGAGCGCGACCACTAGCCGCCGCGTAGCGAGACCCGCACCCTACTCTGAGCGGTGGGGCGTGCGCTCATCCGTTCTTTTTATCCACTTTTCCACGCGCCCTACTAGTACTATATATAGATTATCTAGTACAGAGAGGAGATCAGTACTCTTTCTCCAAAAGACCTGTGGAAACCCGCGTGTAGGTCCTTGAAGGATTTTGAAATGTCTTGCCGAATGATCAGGTAAAAGGCAATCTAAAAGGCCCATTGCAGATTCAGGCTACATTTTCTAAAATGAATCAATTGTATCCAGAATTTAGCGGCGAACTCTCTCCACACACAACAATTTGAATCATGCAAATACATGCCAGCCTGTTCGCGACGCTCTTGGCGTTGTCGGCGCTCACCGCCGCGGTCATCGCCTATGTAGCATGGCGGCGGCGCATCGCGCCGGGCGCTATGCCGCTTGTATCGCTCATGCTCGCGGTCGTCATCTGGAGCGCCGGCTATGCGCTCTACTGGGCGCAGTATGGGCAGCCAATCAGCAATTTTGGATTGGTGTGTACCTATGTTGGCGTGGTGACTGCGCCGACGGCGCTCTTGCTCTTTGCCGTCGAATTTACCGAGCGCGGTCGCTGGCTGACGCGTCATAGATTTTTGCTGGCGATTGAGCCGCTGCTCACCCTCGCGATTCTGACCGCAGATTCCCTCCAGAGCCTTTTCAGCGGCGGCGCCAGCTCCGCCGCACTGCATTCGCCCCTGAGTAACAGCGGGCCCTGGTTCTGGGTTAATATCGTTTACTCGTACACGCTTGTCCTCGTCTCGATTTTGTTGCTCGTTCTGGCCTGGCGGCGCGCCGCCAGCCCCTATCGCGACCAACTGCAAATTGTTTTGCTGGGAACTTTATTCCCGGTGCTGGGCAACCTCGGGGTGTTCTTTTTTCCGGTGTTGTTTGCCGATATCGACCCGACCCCGTTCGCATTCACGATGACGGGTCTCATTCTTGCGTATGGCCTATTCCGGTACGGTATCTTTGACCTTGCGCCCGTGGCGCGCGGCGCGCTCGTCGATAATCTATCGGATAGCGTCCTCGTCGTCGACGCGCAGGACCGCATCGTCGATTTGAATCCCCTGGCGCGCAAACTGCTCCATTTACCTGCGGCGGGCATTATCGGCCAGCCGGTGAGCCGGGCCCTCGCCTACTATCCGGAATTGATTGCGCCGCTGACACTGAAAACCTCGCGCGAGATTCTCCTGCACGGGGAAGAACTGCGCTATCTTGATTGCCGGCTCACGCCCCTGTTCGACCGCTGGCAGCGCGCGCGCGGCTATCTGGTCGTACTCCACGATATCACCGAGCGCAAGCAGATGGAGGGTTTGTTGCGCGAGCAACGGAGCATCGCCGAGGCGCTGCGCGATACGGCCAGCGCGCTCAACAGCACCCTCGACCTGGACCGCATCCTGGAGCGAATCCTTACGAATGTGGGCCGGGTGGTTGCGCATGACGCCGCCAATATCGCGCTCATTCAGGAAGAGGGGATTGCGCGCTGCGTGCGCGCCACCGGGTATGCTGAACGCGGCCAGGCTCAGGTGCCGGAGGCGATACCGATATCGGAGATGCTAGGGTTTCGCCAGATGCTTGAGACCGGCGAGCCGATTATCGTGTCGGATACCTGGCTCGACCCGGGGTGGGCGCCGGCCGCGCATGCCGGCTGGGTGCGCTCGTATGCGGGGATGCCGATTCGCCTGCGGGGCCAGGTCATCGGCTTTATCAATCTCGACAGCGCCATCCCCTGTTTTTTCAGGATGGGCCACACCGAGCCCCTGCGCGCGTTCGCGGACCAGGTCGCGATTGCAATCGAGAATGCGCGGCTCTATCAAGAGGCGCACCGCCGGGCCGACGCGCTCTCCCTCCTCCTCGACATCGGGTTGACCATCTCGGCCGACCTGAACATTGAGCAGATTCTGCGCCGGCTATTGGACGAATGCCTGCGCATCCTGCCGATCGACAGTTTTTACGTCGCCATCTACGACGACCGGACTGATATCATTTCGCACTCTCTCTTTTACGATCAGGGCGAATACCGGTCGCTCACCCCCCGTCAAGTCCATCCCACGCAGAGTGTCAGCGGCGAGGTCATCGACGGGCGCGTCACCCTGTATATCCGGGATGCGTTGGACCCCGAGCAGGCGCGCCCGCACCATATTGTCCACGTCGGCGGGCAACCCGCCCGGTCCTATGTCGGCATACCGCTCATCGCCCGCGGCCACGTCGTCGGCGTGATCTCAATGCAGAACTATGCGCCGAACGCCTATAGCGAGGACCAGATTCATCTGCTGGAAACGATTGCGACCCAGGCGGCGGTCACGGTCGAGAACGCGCGGCTCTATACCGAGGTCCAGAATGAATTGGGCGAGCGCACGTCCGAGGTCCTCGCCCGGGAGCAGGCCGAGGCTGCCCTCCGCGCGGCGAACGAGTTGCTCAAGATGCAACTGGCGCGCGTGCAGGCGCTTGAAAACGAGCTGCGCTCGCAGGCGATCCACGACCCGCTCACCGGTTTGTACAACCGCCGCTTTTTGCACGAAGCGCTCGAGCGTGAACTGGCGCGGGCGCTCCGCGAGGGCAAAGTGATGAGCGCCGTCATGCTGGACATCGATCACTTTAAACGAATCAACGACACTTATTTCCACGAGGGGGGCGACCAGATGCTGATCGCGCTGGCGGACCTGCTCAAGAATGGGACCCGGCGGGAGGATATTCCCTGTCGCTACGGGGGCGAAGAATTTCTCATCGTGCTCCCCTCGGCCTCGACCGAGGTGGCCTATCGCCGCGCCGAACAGTGGCGGTTGAGCTTTCAGGAATTGGCGATTCACTATCAGGGGTATACCCTGCGCGCGACGATCTCACTTGGCGTCGCAACCTTTCCCTTCCACGCCGACGCCGCCCAAAGCCTGGTGCGGGCGGCCGATGCCGCGCTCTATGGCGCCAAGCGGGCGGGGCGCAATCGCACCGTCGTTTCGACTTTGCTCACAGATCAGGCGCTCGCGTAGCCGCGTGTAGGCCATGCTGGGTCGCTTCCCGCAGCCGTTCCACATCTCGCCTCGGCGGTAGGCCAAAGAGCCTTTTGTACTCGCGATTAAAATGTGAAGCATCGTCATACCCGACGCGGTAGGCGGCGCTTGCCGCGTCGAGACCTTCCCCCAGTAAAAGCCGGCGGGCTTCCTGAAGCCGCAACTGCTTTTGGAACTGCAAGGGGCTCATCGCGGTAACGGCTTTAAAGTGGTGGTGGAATCCTGAGACGCTCATTCCAATTTCTTGCGCGATGCTCTCGATTTTAAGCGGCTGGTCAAAGTTTTTGCGGAGCCGCTCAATGGCTTGAGTGATGGAGGGAGTATAGCCACCCATCACTGCAATGTGACGGAGCCGATCGCCCTGCTCACCCATCAGGAGCCGGTAGACGATTTCCCGCGTGATCAGAGGCGCGAGGAACCGGGCTTCGGCCGGCGAGTCCAGGAGCCGGCCGAGTCGCACCACCGCGTCCAGCAGGCTTGCCTCCAACGGGCTTACGTCGATAGCCATCGCGTCCGTAGGGTTTTTCGGCGACGAGTGACCGGCCTCGACCATGACGGAGCCGACGAGGCTGGGATCGAGATCCAGACGGATGCTGAGGTACGGCCGTTTCTGCGACGCTTCGATGACCTGGCTCACGACGGGTAGCTCGACCGTGGTGAGGAGGTAATGTGCGGGGTCGTACTGGTAGCGTTTGTTGCCCAGAAGGATCTCCTTGCGGCCCTGGGCGACCACGCAAAAAGCGGGGTTGGTCACGCCGTGAACCAACTCTGTGGGCGAGGAAGCGCGGTGCAGGTGGAGGCCTTTCAGCGGCTCAACCTTCCCATCCTGGGGGATGGCTCGTGCGATACGCTCGGCCAGTTCGTCTCCGTTGGCTTGCGCCATCTCTGCATCGCGCGCTACAGGCTGGCGCTTTCTCGAATCCATATTGTAACCGTTCAGTGGTGTGACAACCAGCGCGTCAATGACGATTATTGACGATGGTCACGGCAACGAGACGAGTGCATAATTGTGACATGAGTGCCGAGCAAACTCCTTCGGGCATTTCAGCGGA
>JBAVQS010000386.1:0-18401 GCA_049694275.1 Anaerolineae bacterium
TCCGCTGGTTGAAACGCTGTGTCTCGACCGACATTGATCGATTACCCCCGTTCAAAGCGCGCTTGTTGCCATTCAAGCTCAAGCCAATCACAAAATCAGGTTAAACCGAAATTTGTAAGTGAATCAGTGCCGTTTTTTTATTGTTTCTCGTAGGGCTTGCCGTCCGCAACGGGTGCGACCGCCCGTCCTACGACTCCGGCGAGTACGATCATGGTGGCGAGGTATGGGGCCATGAGCAAAAAGTCGGATGGGATGACCGACGTGAGGATTTGCAGCTTGAGTTGGAGCGAGTCGGCAAATCCAAAGATGAGGCTCGATATAAAGGCCCCGACCGGTGTCCAGTTCCCAAAGATCATTGCGGCGAGCGCGATAAACCCGCGCCCGTTGCTCATGAGTTTGTCGAACCGACCGACCGAGCCGAGAGTGAGAAAGCAGCCGGCCAGAGCCGCCAGGACACCGCCGATAATCACGTTGATGTAGCGAATGCGGTAAACGTTCACGCCGAGGGTGTCCGCCGCGCGAGGATGCTCGCCAACCGCGCGGGTGCGCAGCCCCCAGCGCGTGTAAAAGAGGACGAATTGGACGACGAACATCAGGATGATCGCGGCATAGACGAGGATGTTCTGCTGAAACAGGATCGGCCCGATAACGGGGATGTCGGAGAGGACGGGAATCGAGACCGGGCTAAAGGTGTACGAGTCATTCAGGTTGGTGTTGACCTGGAGGACGCGGAGGTTGAAATAGTTGGTGAACCCGGTTGCAAAGATGTTGATCACCGTGCCGCTGATGATCTGGTCTACTTTGTATTCGATGGAAAGGACGGCGAGCACCGCCCCGACGAGCGCGCCGCTGGTCAGACCACAGGCTAATCCCAGCCAGAGGTTGCCATGAGCCAAGTTCGTGACGATGACCGAGACGAACGCGGCGATCAGCATCTGGCCTTCGATGGCGATATTGATCACGCCCGACCGCTCGCACATGACGCCGCCGAGCGCTCCCAGCAAAAAGGGGACCGCGCGCAGGAGTGTGCTCTGCAAGAGACCGGTCAGATTGAGCGACGCGCCGCGGATGCTCCAGACCAGAAAGGCAATGAGCAGGAGCAGGAATTCAATACCGAGAAGCACATTGATGCGCTTGAACCCACGAGTAACCTGATAGCCACCGATGACCAGCATTGCCAGGCCGATGATGATATTGGCGGCCATCGTCGAGATGGGCACTTCGGGAAGCTGGACGGGATCTCCACCGCCGCTAAAGCGAAAGGTTGAGATCGTGTCGCCTGAAACGCCCAGGCCAAACAGCCAGATGACCAGGGCTCCGAGGAGGACGAGCACTCCACCCAGAATCCAGTTCCGGTTCATTGTGGCAGCACGCGGACGAACAGCAGTCGTTACTATGCCAAACATAAGTGCTTGTTAACCTCCCCAGCCGCGGGTAAAGACTTCGCGCTCGGCAGCTTTCGGGGCGCGCACGCGATAGAGCCAGCGTACGATCGCAGGCGCGGCAATAAAGACGATGATGAGGGCTTGAAGGATTGAAATGATATCGACGGGCACGTTGGCAACGGATTGCATGCGGGTTGCGCCGCTGCGCAAAAAGCCAAAGAGGAGCGCCGCGAGCACTACGCCAAATGGGTTGGATTTGCCCAACAACGCCAGGGCAATCGAGTCGAACCCATAGCCGGGCGAAAAGGCATTGGCCATATAGTGGTTCAGGCCGAGGAGCTCGTTCGCGCCGGTCAAGCCGGCCAATCCGCCTGAGATGACCATTGCCAGGACGAAGTTGCGCGTGATATTCATGCCCGCATACCGGGCTGCGCTCGGGCTCGCGCCGACCGTTCGCAATTCGAAACCCAGCGTGGTCTTCCAGAGGAACCAATAGACGAGAAAGGCCGCGCCGAGGGCGAGGAAAAAGCCCCAGTGGAAACGGACTGGCTCGGGAAAGAGCGCTGGCAGATAGGCGGTGGCGGCGATTTCGGGACTGCGTGGGTTGCCCCCTTTGGCCTTCATTGGACCGTTCAACAGCCAATCCGAAAGGAGGAATGCAATATAATTCATCATCATCGTGTTGATGACTTCGTGTGCGCCCGTCCGCGCCTTGAGAAATCCGGGAATCGCAGCCCAGATGGCGCCCGCGGCCATGCCACACAGCATGGCAAGAGGCAGGTGAATGAACCAGGGTAGTCCGGTTACGGCATACCCCACGTAGGCCGAGGCAAGAGCGCCCATAAAGAGCTGCCCCTCGACGCCAATATTGAAAAGCCCTGCTTTGAATCCGACCGCCACTGCCAGCCCTGCATAGATGTACGGGGTCGATGTGACCAGGCTCTCGCTCAGCGGCCACATTGCCCTGAGCATATCGGTTCCGTTGCCGGTGGCGACCCACGTCTGAATCGCCTTCGCAATCACGTCAGGTTGCCCGATGGCGCCGAAAAGGAGGGCGGTGTAGGCGATGGAGACGGCGTTCCACATGGCGCGGAACAATCCAAATGGATCTTGAAGTGTTTTGGGCAGCGCGGCGAGGACAGCATCATCGCTAAAGGCGATGATTATGCCGCCGATGACCAGCGAGGTAAAAATCGCCAGGAACGGCACCGTAATCGCGTCGAGCGTACGCCGCCAGGCGCTGGCCTTGACGGGTGCCTCGGGCAGCCCACCTTGCGGCGCTATTGGTTTACTTGCAATTTTCGCTTCAGCCATAGACTAGTCCTGCAACCGGTTATGCTTTCGGCGCTTGTTCGGCCGCGGCCGCGGCGCCTAACTCTGCTTCTGCTTTTAGTTGCGCAGGCAGTTCTTCCTTTGAATGCACGCCCGCCATGAGCAATCCTAACTGTTCCTTGTTCGTCTCGTTTACATTTACCGTCGCCAGGATCCGGCCTTTGTACATCACGGCGATGCGGTCCGAAAGCGACAGGATTTCATCCAACTCGTTGGAGACGAGAAGGACGCCGGCGCCCTCGTCTCGTTTCCTGATGATCTGGGTGTGAATATATTCGATACTGCCGACATCCAGGCCGCGCGTCGGCTGGGAAGCAATAAGCAGCTCGATCGGGCGGGATAACTCGCGGGCGATAATGACCTTTTGCTGGTTGCCACCGGAGAGACTCGAGACGCGTGTTTCGATGCTCGGCGTGCGGACATCGTACTGTTTGGCGCGCTCCGCCGCAACTCGCGCGATGGCGCCACGGTTGAGGACGATCCCTCTGGCGAAGGGCGGCCGGTAATATTCGTTCAGCACCAAGTTGTCTTGAACCGGATATTCCAGCACCAGCCCATCCTCTTGCCGGTCTTCGGGTACGTGCGCAACTCCCAACTCAAAGATCTGGCGTGGGGTTGCATGGGTGATATTTTGGCTCAGAATCATCGCCTCGCCCCCGAGGATCGGGCGCAGCCCGGTGAGCGCTTCAACCAGTTCCGTCTGTCCGTTCCCCTGCACCCCGGCCACTCCCAGCACCTCGCCGGCATGGACCTCCAATGACACGTCCTGAACCGCCAGGCTCTTGCGGTCGTCAAGCACCTGAAGATGCTCCACCTGCATCACGGTTTTGCCCGCGTTGGCCGGCCCTTTTTCTATGGAGAGAATCACTTCGCGGCCAACCATCATGCGCGCGAGCTCGGCGCTGGTCGTCTTGTCTGGATCTGTAGTGCCCACCACGCGCCCGCCGCGCAGCACGGTGATGCGGTCGGCAATGGCGAGTACTTCGCGGAGTTTATGGGTGATAAAGATGATTGACTTGCCCTGCTTTTTGAGGTTCTTGAGCACCTCGAACAGATCATCCGCTTCCTGGGGCGTGAGCACCGCGGTCGGCTCATCAAGGATCAGGATGTCGGCGTGGCGATAGAGTAGCTTGATGATTTCGACGCGCTGTTGAACGCCGACCGACAGGTCCTTGACATAGAGCCGGGGGTTGACCTCCAGCCCGTACTGGCGGGAAATGTCCTGGATCTCTTTCGCCACCTTTTCGCGGTCGAGCACGACGCCGTCGCGTATGGATTCGACGCCCAGCATGACGTTTTCGGAGACGGTAAAGACCGGGATGAGCATAAAGTGCTGGTGCACCATGCCTATCCCTTTGGCAATGGCATCCTGCGGCCCGGTCATTTTGACCGGTTGGCCGCGGACCACGATCTCACCCTCGTCGGGATGATAGAGCCCATAGAGGATGTTCATGAGCGTTGTCTTACCGGCGCCGTTCTCGCCCAGCATCGCAAGAATCTCGCCCTGGTTCAGAGTGAGATTGATATGATCGTTGGCAAGCACGCCTGGAAATTGCTTGGTGATTCCGCGCAGTTCAAGAATAGGTGGCATAGCTCTGTTCCGAAATGGGGTAGGGGCGACGGGCCCGTCGCCCCTACCCGTCTGGTATACGGTTATTGTCCAGCCGCGATGGCTTTGATGTCGATCTTGCCGGCGATGATGTCGGCCTTGATCTGATCGAGCTCGGCCTTGACGCTCGCGGGGATCTTGCTGTCGAACTGGTTGAAGGGGGCGAGCGAAACGCCGTTGTTGGCGAGCGTGCCGCTGTAGGTGCCACCCTTGAAGGTGCCGCTGGCCGCTGCCTTGATGGCGTCGCTGACGGCGACATCCATGTTCTTGCGGACGCTGGTGATGATGACGGCGCAGGCATCCGGGAAGGTGACGCACTGGTCGGTATCGACGCCGATGGCGAGGATGTTCTTTTCCTTGGCGGCGGTGAAGGTGCCCGAGCCGGTGAGACCGGCGACGGGGAGCACGACATCGGCGCCCTCGTCAATCAGCGAGAGGGTGGCCTGTTTGCCCTTGTCGGGATCGGTGAAGGTGCCTGTGAACACACCGTCGTTCTTGGCCGTGCTCCAGCCCAGCACCTTGACGGTATCGCTGTGCTTTTGGTTCCAATAGTTGACGCCACCCTCAAAGCCGACCATGAAATCGGCGACGGCGGGGATGTTGACGCCGCCGTAGGTGCCGACCTTCTTGGTCTTGGACATGGACGCGGCGAGATAGCCCGCCTGGAAGGCGGCTTGCTCGACGCGGAAGGTGAGACCGAGGACGTTGTCGAGGGCGGTCTTGCTACCACAATCCTTGCCTTCGACGGCTGTGCCGAAACAGTCGGGGTAGGAGTAGTCGACGATGGTGAACTTGACGTTCGGGTTAGCCTTGGCTTCCTTGGCGGTATCGACGCCGAGGAGGAACCCGACCGAGACGATCATCTGGTAGCCGTTCTGGACGAACTCTTCGATGTTCTTGGCATAGTCGGTCTGCTGCCGCGACTGGAGAAACTTGCTGGTGGCATCGGCAAAACCGGCGGTCTTGGCGTCGTTCAGGCCCTTGATCGCCGTCGCATTGAACGATCGGTCATCCGGGCCGCCTGTATCCGTTACTAGCCCTACCTTGAGTGTCTTGCCCGTCTGAGCTGCTGTGGGTTGTGGGGCGGTCGTAGGCTGCGGTGCAGTTGTGGCCGGCGCGGTTGTCGGCGCCGCAGTTGTTGCTGGAACGGGTGTCGCCGTATTGCAGGCCGTGAGCGCGAGTACCAGCGCGACGACGAGCATGGCGAGGGTCAAATAGCGCTTGGACATTTCTTCTCCTCCAAATGAGAACTGGGTTGTGTTAATGGGGCAATGTTGTGGGATGGCGCCTTTACATCATTGTAAGTCTGCCTATCACCTCCTCTCGTCGGAGAATCGTGCGAATATTATCGGGTTGCGAGGAGCGCAGTGCACCTTGAGGAACCGATCGGGTCACGGATGGGTTGACGGGCCGGGCCAACCCATCGCAATTATAACAGAGATTCCATCGCTTGCAAAAATAGCTATCGATTCCCCAGCCATGTCACCAGCACGAGAAATAGCCAGACGACGAGGATGAGGCCGCCAAAAAGCGCAAAGCACGCGAGCGCGGTGAGCGCGGCGCTTGGGCCCCAGATGAGCCAGATGAGCCCGACGCCGATGGCCGTGCCGATCACTAGGCCGCCAATGATGAGCTCGCGCTCGAGCTGGCGGCCAAACGCGCGCGAGTCGGTAATTCCCTTGTTTGAATCGGGCATGGGGCGCGCCCTACTCTTTTTCCGGCTCGGATTTTGCCGGCACGACATAGTGTGCGCTGCGGCGAAGCACGTAAATCGAGATGGCCATCGCCACGACGATCAAAGCCAGGAGCCCGAGCTCGATCAACAGGTTGAAAAACTGGGCCGGGTTGCTCGCTTCGACCTTTGTGCTTTCGGCGGTGATGACGAGCATGCGGCGGATCGCGGCGATCGCTCCGATGATGAGGAACGGCTCGGCGACCAATTGGTGCGATTCCAGCGAGACGGCGACGGTATAGACAATCTCCATCGTCATCATGACCAGGAGGACGCTGTCGAGAATATTGATTGCGACATCCCGGACCAGGCTGCCGTCTGCGGACGGGGTGAGCAAGGCCGTGACGCCGACAACGCTGTTGCCGAGCAATAGCACGGCAATGAGGATGAGGACGATGGCGATCAGCACGAGGATAAAGCTCTCGGCGCGATGGAGCCACATCGCCGCGACCGACGTCGCGGAGGGTTTTGCATGCATCGAATTTCTCCTATCGATAGAATCGGATGGTTTTAACTTATGGCCCGCCGTTGCCTTGTAGCAACAGCGGGAGAACTGCGATGATAAAGCAGGCTCCCAGCGCGAGCACGACGCCGAGGGCGAGCGCGAGCGTGAGCACGGCTTTGCCCCAATTCAGTCGGGTGATGGCGCGCAGGGCGACCACGGTCAAGCCCAGCCCATAGAGCGCGGTCAGCATATTCGTCGCGTTGACGACCGGTATGGCCGAGAGAACGCTGCTGATGAGAATCAACGGCGATATAAAAGTGGACAGCGCATAGGCCAGTCGTGAATAGACGCCCTTGCCGCCCAGGGCACGAGCGATCAATATGAGAAGGTTGGTGATGATAACGAATAGGAGGAGCTCAAACAGGGCGACGACGGGCGAGAGCATGAGCAGGTCCAGGGAAGTGGGGCGCGTCACCGGCGGCGCGTCGAGGAGCGCGCCGACAAAGGCGCTGACCAGGCTCGCCAGGACGGCCCCGGCCAGGGCGCTCAGAAAAATCCAGAGGTGCGCTCGATTGCCTGTCGCCTGCGGCGTGCGCGCCAACTGTCCCAGGGTCTCGACCGAGGGGTGAGTGAGCATTGTATTCCAGATTTCGCTCCACCGGGATGGCAGAATGATCGGCTCATCCGGGAGCGGTGGCAAGGGCTGAGACATTGGCAATTGCGAATTTCGGATTGCAGATTTCGGATCGGCGCTTACTTGTTTCCCTGTGTACCTGTCTCCCTGTTCACTTTTCCCCCTACTGTAGCTTGGCCGCGAACATCTCCACCGTATCCCAATAGCGAATGGAGGTGCGGCGCAGCGTATAGATTTCATCGGCGCTTTGAAAAACGCCGCCGAGCATGCTGACCCCCGCGCCATAGCCCGTTTCGCTCAAGAGCCTGACGACATTTGCGTTGAACGACCCGCCGGGATAGGCGAGTGCGACAACCGGCCGCCCGGTGTGCTGCTCGACGAGTTGTTTGGAAGCGAGCATCTCGTACCGGTTTTGCGCATCGGTCCGCTGCGCCATGAGGGAATGCGTCACGGTATGACTGCCAAACTCCATCTCGCCCGCGCTCATTTCGGCGACCTGCGCCCAGTTCATCACCGAGCCGGTGGTTCGATCCACCCAGTTGGTCGGCGGGAAAAAAACCCCGACCAGGCAGTGCTTGCGCAGAATGGGATAGGCGACTGTATATTGCGCAACCCAGCCATCGTCAAAAGTCAAGATGATCGGATTTTCCGGCAAGGGCCTCCCCTCGCGGAAATGGGCGACCAGGTCGGAAAAATAGATAGTGTGATAGTTGTGCGATTGGAGGTAGGCCATCTGCTTTTCAAATTCGTCGGGCGAGACCGAAAGGCCGCGCCAGATCGGCGGGGCGTTCGCCGCAAGGACCTGGATATGGTGATAAACCAGGATCGGCAGGTGGACACGTACCGTTGCCGTGACCGTGCGCGTCGGTTCTACCGCCCCGGGAGCCAAGAGGAGCGGGTTTGCTCCTTGAGCAGGTAATTCGGATACATCGGTAACGGGTGCCAAGGTGACTGCGCTCGCCGACGGCCAGGTGGGTGACGCCGTTGCCAGATTGGCGCATTGGGGATTGCTCTGGGGCATAGGCGCCGCCGCCGGCGTAACGGTTCCTCCATCAGTTCCGGGGGATGGCGCGGTAGGATAACTCCCGGCGATGGCGGTTGGCGTATCCGTGGTAAGGATGGGGGATGGCTCGTAGAGCGCGGCGATGTCGACGGTCGGTTCAGGAGTTGGCGAGGCTGAACAGGCGGTGACGACTAGGAGAAGGCAGGCCAACATCAGGACGTAAGGGGCCACACGGATCATGCGGAAATTATAGCACGGAATCGCGGCCGGTCGAACCCTATGTCCTATCAGGGCAAAAATCTTAGTGAGCGCAAGGGTCTCTGGTCCGCCTTCCCCTGTCCCCCAACGACAATCAACATGATAGCGTCGATGTCGGGTTGTATTTTGCGCATGGGCGGTGGTACAATCAGGAAACGGGTATCTGGTTCTTGCCACATACTACTTAATCGGCGTTACCGTCCAATATACCCTGGGAGTCTTTCGATCAACACCATCAAGAGCCTGGGCCTCTATTGGGGAGGACCGTAAATCGCATGAAAGGAGTCCCCGCTCCGATGTCTCTTTTCCAGCGTAAGGGCATGACACTTGTTCTGCTGTTCTTGTTATTGGCAGGATGCGCCACCTCGGAACCCGGTCCCGTAGCAAATGTGCCCACTATCATCAGCATTCCTGCTCCTGTATCATCCCCCCGCGCGCTGGGGGACGAGCAACTCGCCTTTTGCGCTTATCCGGGCCCTGACAAACACTGGACACTCTATGTAAGCCGTGCGGATGGTCAGAAGGCGACGCGGTTCGAAAACACCGTATGGCCTACGCAAGATGTAGGGTGCTGGAAATTCTCAGGCGACCAATATCAAGCTGCAGGTATTGCATGGTCCAAGAATAGTGATCGGCTCTTGGTTGTGATAGGCCATTTTCTGGGATGCTATGTTTATCAGCTATCTGTTAGCGCTGATCTGCGCCTTGGGGAGGCACAATTGCCATGGACATCGCTCCACGGGTTTGAGAACCCGCAGGAGATCGTGCTATCGCCAGATGGAGATAAACTCGCGTTCATAGGATTGACATTTCCCTTGAACGGAGAACCGACTTTTTCATACTACCATCTCTTCGTGGGTAACCTGGATGAGACACGCTTTCATCCTCTGACCGATATTCACCAGCGCATCGAGCCCATCTTTGACCCGAGTTGGTCTCCTGACGGCAAATGGGTGGCCGTCGCCAAGACCCATCCGCATAACGGGGTGGGTATCGCGCGGAGCGACGGCTCGGGGGTCACCTGGCTCACTGAAGAGACCGTGCCCGAGTTTCCGCATCCGCCCGATTCGCTGAACCTTCAGATATCATCGGTCACACCGGTCTGGTTTCGCGATAGCTCCCATCTGCTCTTTCTCGTGGCACTGCATGGGGAAGCGGCTTCGGCCTTGTACCGTGTCAAGCCTGATGGCACAGAGCTGGTCAAGCTTCAAGACAGGGATGTCTATGCTCCGACGATCTCGCCGGATGGAACTCGCTTGGCGTTTGCCAGCTACGACGATGAAAATCAGCGCAACAGCGGCATCATTGTCATCACCGATCTGAACGCTCAGAGCCCGAGAGAGATTGTGCGGATGGAGCATCCGGACAATCAAAAGATGCTGATTCGGGATCTCGCCTGGTCCCCCGATGGGACACGGCTTGCGTTCGCCGCGAATCCGAAGGGGAACATGGACCTATTTGTCGTGAATGCGGATGGGACCGACCTGCGCGACATCACCGGCTGGCCGGGCGATGAGATTGCGCCGCGGTGGCGGCCCCGGCCATGATGGCGTTTGCCCTGCCTGGGCGATGCCGCGGGCATGGCGCATCTTATCGACATATCCAACCCATAGCGTCGAACAAGCACAAGGAGGCCGTTTCTGTTCTGATCGGCCTCCTTCACCGTTGCCGTCCCCAGGAACGTTCTTGAGGAGGGTCGCTTTTTTGCTACTGACAGTTACGGTGTAACGTGATGGATCAGGGCTGCGTCGTGAAGGGTTGGCTCTCGATATCACGGCAGGTATTGCCCGAGCAGGCGCGTAATTGAGCGAGTCGCGCAGACATTTCGGCCATGAATACGGGATTCGCCGTTCCTGCCAGATTGTGCAGTTCATTCGGATCGCTGCGCAGGTCATACAATTCGCGCTCACCGGTCGAATATTCGACATAGGTAAAATCGCGCGTGCGCAATCCCTGAAAAGGCGGAATTGCTCTGGGCGGGAGGGGTGTGCTTGCATCCAGCAGGCCCTGATCGTCGGGCGGTTCGAGCGTGCCATTCTGTGCAGAGGCCAGGATCTGTCGCTCCAACTCTTCTTGCGCCTGTTGCTGGGTCATGGTTGGCGGGCCGCGTTGCAGTAAGAATGCCTGACGCCAGCTTGTGATAGGGCCGGTCCAGAGGGGGACGAGGGAGCGGCCATCGCAAAAGGCGGGCGGCTTGACTCCGGCCAGGTCCGCCCAGGTCAGGGCCAGATCGACATTGCCGGTGAGCGAATCGATCGTACTCCCGGCCGCAATGCCGGGCCCGCGCACGACAAGGGGAAGGCGAATGTCTTCTTCATACGGCGTGTTCTTGCCGGGTTCCAGCCGGTGCTGTCCCAGGTGAAAGCCATTATCGGAGGTGAAAAAGAAATAGGTGCGCTCCAATTGGCCGGTCGCCTTGAGCGTATCGATCAGGTGGCCGACCATTTCGTCGACAGCCTGCAGGGATTGGAGACGCCGGCGATAGAGATTGTCGATTTGCCGGATGCGCGCCGGGGTGAACAGAGGACGATTACGGATGTAACCGGGCTTGGTAGTTACGTCCGCTTCGTTATAGGACGCGGTCCGCGGGGCCTGCGCATCGGGAAAGAGATTGGTATGGCGCGGGGCCGGCGTTGCGGGTTGGTGCGGCGCGTACGGCGCGAGATAGAGGAAAAACGACTTGCCGTTGCGTATGCTGCGCTGGACAAAATTGATTGCCTTGGCGGCATAGACATCAGTCCCATAGTCCTGCGGTGTCGCGCCATAGCTGACCAGCTTGCCGTTCTCGTTGAGTGTATAGTTGTACTCTCCATAGGGATCGCCGCGCGCCGGACTGTCCCATTCGTTCCAGCCGGGCGGCACATAGGTCGGCGGTTGGTTCCCTGGATAGCCATTCAGATATTTGCCGATCAATGCGGTTCGATAGCCGGCGGATTGCAGCCAGACGGCGATGGTGGAATCTTCATCATGCACATCGTGGAACTTTTGATAGCCGCCATCCGGAAGGTCGTTCGTAAAGATTTGGGTGTTCTGCGCATACTGGCCGCGCAGGGTTGTCGAGCGAGAGGGGCAGCAAAGCGAGACGTTGACGAAATAATTGGAAAAACTCGCGCCCTGCCTGGTAAGCAGGGATTGGACACGCGGCATATAGTCGAGCTCGGCGGTATCCAGATCGTCGGTGAGGATAAAGATAATATTGGGCCTGTTCACACGCACGCTGGTCGCCGTCGCCGCCGGCGAGGGGCTGGGCGAGGGGATAGCCGTGGTAGGCTCGGTCGTGGGTGAGGGCAGAACCGTCTCGGTCGGCGTAACGGATGGGATGAATGCCGTCGCGGTCGATAGGTCGGGTGTAGGCGGATTGGGCGTGGGCGCACTGCAAGCGGCAAGGAGCGCTACGAGCAATAACGCAAAATAGCTTGTCTTCATTGTTGTGTTGACGCCGGCGCTTCCACGCCGATCAGGCTGCGGGAGAGGGCGTTATATTGTTCCACCGTCTGATTGTACTGCTGCACCAGCGCATTGAATTTGGGGACGAGCGCATTATAGGCCTTGACGTTGCCCCGGCGGCGGTCGGCGTCCATCTGCTGGCGCATCGTGTTGATCTGCGCCTGCACGCTGTCGAGCGTCGCCTGGAGCTGCGCAAAGGTCTGGTTGAACTGGCGCGCGGCATTGACCACCGCCATCCGATTCGCGAAATACTGGCGATAGTACTGTTCGAGCGCCGGGCTGAGCGGCGCGTACTCGGTTCCGATAATCGAGTGCAGTTCATTGTCGCGCTGACCCGGCTCGGTCACGCGATACTGCCGCAACTCTTGGGCCAGGTCGCCGTCATGAATCTGCGTAACCTGCGCTTCCAGTTGATTGGTCAGGGTCGCTCGGTCGGAGGCGGCAAGCTGCGCATAGGCGGCGTGGAGCATTTCGTGCGCGGCGGTGACAACCATCATTTCGCTCAACTGCGGGGGGCTAATCCGCAAGATATAGATGCGATTGTCCGTCGTATAACAGCCGAGCTCGACCGTCGTCGCCGAAACCGGGGCCTGGCAGTGCTGTTCAAAGACCGTGCGGTCGTCGTCAATTCCGGGGCGCGTCGCGTAAAAGAGGGCGCGTGCCTTGTCGGTCATGGTCGCTGCATTGGCAAGTTGGGCGATCTCGGCGGGCGGGTGATAGTCGGGGGTGGCCGTTGCCAGGGTGAGCAGGTTGGCCGGAAGCTGGCAGGCCGCCAATGCGCCCAGGGCGACAATCAGCAGAAAAAAGCGAGCCATTCGAATCATCGTCATAATCCCTGCACAAATAAGGATAGGATGCCCCTATTTTCCGTCACAAGTGCTCTATCCGTCAAGTCCAACTCTAGACCGAATAGACTCGTCGCTCAACAAGCCTCCAAATAATTGCCCACCCTGTAACCCTGTGATATAATCCGCGTGACTTACCCTCCTCCCAATATACCAGATGTGCGAGTTTGAAACCGGTTTAGGCCTCTTATGTCTACAACCCTCCTTCAACATGCACGTGTGCTCGTCACCATGGATCCCCAGCGGCGCGAGATTGCCGATGGGGCCCTCCTGATTCGTGACCGCGTCGTCGAGCAAGTGGGGTCAACGGCCGAGTTGCCGCAGTCGGCAGACCATGTCATTCAAGCGCGGGATATGGTCATCATGCCCGGCTTAGTCAATACCCACCACCATCTCTACCAGACCCTCACCCGCGCCGTGCCGGCCGCGCAGAACGCCGTCCTGTTCGACTGGCTCAAAACCCTCTATCCCATCTGGGCCAACCTGACGCCTGACGCCGTTTACACCAGCGCGCTCGTCGGGCTGGCCGAACTGATGCTGACCGGCTGTACGACGGCGGCTGACCATCTTTATCTCGTGCCGAACGGCGCGCGGCATGACGACGAGATTCGCGCGGCCCAGGAGCTTGGTATCCGTTTTCATCCCACCCGCGGCTCGATGTCTCTGGGCGAGTCGAAAGGGGGGCTGCCCCCGGACCGCGTGACGCAGGATGAAGAGACCATCCTCCGCGATACCCGTCGTGTCATCGAGACCTTTCACGACCCTGCTCCCTATTCCATGTGTCGCGTCGGCGTTGCGCCCTGCTCTCCCTTTTCAGTCACCCCGGAACTGATGCGCGAATCCGCCGCGTTGGCCCGCGCTTATCGGGTGCGGCTGCACACCCACCTTGCTGAGACGCAGGATGAAGAGGTTTTTTGCCTGGAGCGATTCGGCCAGCGTCCGGTCGAATATGCCGAGAGCCTGGGCTGGCTGGGGGAAGATGTCTGGTTTGCGCACAGTGTCTGGGTGAATGACGACGAGATCAGAAAATATGCCGCGACCGGCACGGGTATCGCCCATTGCCCATCCTCCAATATGCTCCTTGCATCCGGGATTGCGCCGGTGCGCAAGATGCTCGACGCCGCGGTCAGGGTCGGGCTGGGCGTCGACGGGAGCGCATCCAATGATGCCTCGCACATGCTGCACGAAGCGCGCCAGGCAATGCTGCTCCAGCGGGTCATGGGCAACCCGAAAGCGTTAACCGCCCGGGAAGCATTAGAGTTGGGCACGCTGGGCGGGGCTGCCGTGCTGGGTCGCGACGACATCGGTTCGCTGGAACCGGGCAAGGCCGCCGATTTCATTGGCATTCATCTCAACCGGCTCGGTTATGCCGGGAGCCATGATCCGGTCGCCGCGGTCGTCTTTTGCGACACGCCGAGGGTAGACCTATCGATCATCAACGGACGTGTGGTGGTCGAGGACGGCAATCTGCTGACCGTCGATTTGCCGCCGGTCGTGGAAAGGCAGAACCGCATCGCCCGTGCAATGCTCGGTGTATAAGAATCGTTTGACAAGAGATCCCTTCTGGTTATACTATTGGTGGGAAGGGCGGTATAACTATGGCCTATATTAAAACTGCCGTTTCAGTGCAAAAACAGCTTTTTGACGAGCTTGAGGCGCTTGCCCGCGAAATGAGGCTATCGCGCAGCCGCCTTTACGCGCTCGCCCTGGAAGATTTTGTCCGCCGCCATGAAAACGAGCGGATGCTGGATCAGATTAACGCGGCCTATCAGGAACCGCCAGCCGCTCAAGAGCAAGTCGCTTTGCGCAAAATGAAGCGTAAGCAGCGCCGGGTTGTGGAGGGGGAGTGGTAATCAACCAGGGCGATCTGTTCTGGATCGATTTGGATGAGCCGGCGGGATCGGGCCCCGGCTACCGCCATCCTTACCTCGTCGTCCAAAACAATGTATTCAATCAGAGCCGAATAAATACAGTTGTTGTCTGCGCATTAACGTCGAATCTCAAGCGTGCGACCGCCCCTGGCAACGTCTTGTTGGAACCGGGTGAAGGTAATTTGACCCGGCCCAGTGTGATTAACGTCTCTCAGATTTTTACCGTGGATAAAAGCGAATTGGTTGACAAAATTGGAACGCTCTCCAAGCGGCGAGTGCGCGAGATTATTGAGGGAATAAGCCGGGTGCTTGAACCGCGCGAACTCGAATGAGGATGGCGCTCCGGTGTGGGATGAATTGTTATAGGGGATGGTTTATTTAGCGGAGGTGCAGAATGATTATCGGGGTTGACCATATCCTGATTGCCGTCGAGAACGTGGAGCAGGCGATGGCGGTATACCGCCGCCTGGGGTTTGATGTGCAGGCCGGCGGGGAACACCCCCGTATGGGGACGTATAACGCGTTGGTCCCACTCTCCGATGGCTCGTACCTGGAGCTCATTGGGGTGCGGGACCGGGTCAAAGCGGCGCTATTCCCCAATTCGGGGAGCGTAGTCGCGGCGCTGGCTCACGCGAACCGGCTGGCGAGTTTTGCGCTCGATACGAATGATATGGTCGCCGATATCGAAGGGATTCGCGGGCGCGGGCTGGAAATCGCAGACCCGATGGCGGGTGAGCGGATGCGCCCCGACGGCCAAAAGGTGGCCTGGCGAACGGCGCATTTTGAAATCCCCCATCTCCCCTTTTTGATTCAGGATATTACCCCGCACTCTATTCGTGTGCCCCTGCCCAGTAGTGGGATAGGGGCGCACGCTTTTCTGTCGCAGGTGGTGTTGAATGTGAGCGATGCGCCGGCGGCCTCGCGGGTGTGGCAGAATTTGTTGGGCAGGATTCCAACGACCGGCGCCGAATTTACACTGGCGCGAGCGAGTGTTCGCCTGGCGCATAACCAGGGCCAGCCGAATGGGATCGCCGCGCTGAATATTGCCATTGCAGATTTGGACCGGCGTGTCCAGGAGATGCAGGAACGCGGCATCCGGATCGCTCAAAGCCAGAGCGGGATGGAGATCGACCCCGCCGATACCGCCGGTGCGCGAATCCTGCTGAGCAGGGCGTAAGATGGAAATCGGCGCGATTATCAAGGTCGCACGGGGGGAAGAACCGGCCGACCTGTTGCTCAAGAATGTGCGGGTGGTTAACGTCTTTTCGGGCGAGGTCGAAGAGACGTCCATTGCCATCATGCACTCGCGCGTGGTCGGGCTGGGCAGCTATGAGGCGCGCGAGGTGATCGACCTTAAGGGGCAGTATGTCTGCCCGGGGTTTATCGACGCGCACGTGCACATCGAGAGCGCGATGGTGCCGCCCTACGAGTTTGCGCGGGCGGTGGTGCCGCATGGAACGACCTCGGTAATCATCGACCCCCACGAGATTGCGAATGTGCTGGGCGTCGACGGCATCCGGTATATGCTCGCCGCGAGTAAGTACACCCCGTTCAGCGTTTTTGTCATGGTCCCCTCATGCGTCCCGGCGACGAACCTGGAGACCAACGGCGGATCGCTCCGGTGGTCCGACCTGATCCAGTTCAAGCGTGACGAGTGGGTGATCGGTCTTGGCGAAATGATGAATTTCCCCGGCGTGCTGAACCGCGACGAGTCGGTGCTGGATAAGCTTCGGGCATTTTCCGACCGGCGCATCGATGGACATGCGCCGGGTATCCGCGGGCGCGATTTGGAAGCATACGTCGCCGCGGGCATAGGGAGCGACCATGAGTGCACCGAGATTGACGAGGCCCGGGACAAGATCCGGCTCGGCATGTATGTCATGATTCGCGAGGCTTCCAACGCGAGGAATCTCAGGACCCTCCTCCCGCTCATTACTGCCAAGAACGCGCGGCGCATCCTGTTTGTCACCGACGACCGGTTCCCAGACGATCTGCTCGATCAGGGGTCCATCGACTATATGGTGCGAACGGCCATCCAGGAGGGGCTGGACCCGATTACGGCGATCCAGATTGCAACTCTGAATGCTGCCGAATATTTCGGCCTCTCGGACCGCGGGGCGATTGCCCCCGGACGCCGCGCCGATCTGGTTGTTTTTGACAGTTTCGAGGATTTCCAGGTCCGGCAGGTGTATCGCGGCGGCAAGCTGGTCGCCCGCGAGGGCCGGTTGCTTCCCGGCAATCACGAGCCCTCGCGCCCGCCGATTCGCAACACGATGAATGTGGATTGGTCGCGGGTTGATTTGCGCGTGCCGGCCGGGGGCAAGACGCACGCCCGGGTCATTGGCCTTATCCCCGACCAACTGGTGACCACCGAGTTGATCGAACCGGCCCGGATCGAGAATGGGCTGATCGTCGCCGACCCGAACCGCGATATTTGCAAACTGGTGGTGATCGAACGGCACCAGGGGACGGGCAACGTCGGCCGGGGTTTCGTGTCCGGGTTCAATCTCAAAAAGGGCGCGCTGGGCACATCGGTGGGGCACGACTCGCACAACCTCATTATCGTAGGGACGAACGACGACGATATGATGAGCGCGGCGCGCGCCGTCGCCGCCATGCAGGGCGGCATGGTCGCCGTCGCTAATGGCGAGGTGCTGGCGCGTGTTCCGCTTCCGATTGCGGGATTGATGAGCGACGAGCCGATTGAACGGGTGCGAGAACAGCTCGACCACCTCGACGCCGAGGCGCACAAGCTGGGCACAGACCTGCACGCGCCGTTCATGGCGCTCTCGTTCCTGGCGCTGCCTGTCGTTCCAGACCTCAAGTTGACCGACAAGGGGTTGGTCGATGTCCGCAAGTTCGAGTTTGTGGAAGTTGGGACCAATGAACCAATGGGACAATGCGACAATGCGACAATGAGCCAATAGACCAATTGGAGGCGATGAGTGGCGATGCCGTCGGCAAAAGGACAGGATATTCGAGATCGGACCTTTCGGTTTGGCGTCCGAGTGGTTAGAATGTCCAACCGGCTGCCAAGAACAGCGGCCGGGTTTGAATTGGCCCGTCAGGTTATTCGATCTGGTACCAGCATTGGCGCAAACCTTGAAGAAGCAGATGCCGGGGAATCCAAGGCCGATTTTGTGCACAAAGCCAAGATTGCCCTGAAAGAATCGCGTGAAACGCGGTTCTGGCTCCGAACCATCATTGAAGCCGAACTGCTTTGTGACGAGGAAACAAAGGGATTGCTCAAGGAAAGCGATGAATTGGTAAGGATCATTTATACGATCATTGCGAATACGCAGAATAAATGGACCAATCGGGCAATTGCCAATGAACCAATTCCTGAGCTGGACTTTGTCCATTCCACCAAGCCAACTCGGTTTTTAGTCTATTTTACCGAGTGAACTTCTGTTCTGGGCATCATTCGAGAGTGGCAAAAATAGCTTAAATTCGAAGAATGGATAAAGTCTAGCTGAGAGGTAGTTTAACAAATCATTCCAGATCGCGTTTTTCGCCCATCTTTCAGGCGTGGCGCCAAATTGATTCAGAACACAGATGTAGGTGCGTGAAGTCTCGATGAAATTGGGCTGGAACACATATTTGTTAAACAAGCTCTGACCTGGACTTTGTCCATTCCACCAAGCCAACTCGGTTTTTAGTCTATTTTACCGAGTGAACTTCTGTTCTGGGCATCATTCGAGAGTGGCAAAAATAGGTTACTGCTCAGGCGCTACCAATCTTTGACGAGTTTGGTATGGTAATGCACACCAACATCCAGTATAGATGGAGGCAATGACACCTTCCCCGTTACCTACTCACGAACAAGTGCAGGCCGCCTAC
>JBAVQS010000387.1:0-2440 GCA_049694275.1 Anaerolineae bacterium
GGGTTTTCTTCGATATAACAGATGACGCGGTCTAGCTCCTGGCGATTTCGCACCCAATGATCGTAGGACTCATCCTGCCAGAACGGCTGGCCGGTTCGCCCCACCAACTGGTTGGCTCGGCGCGCGGCAGATCCCTTCAACCAACGGGTGATGACCGGAACGGTAACTTTGGGAAGGATCAGCAAATGCACGTGATTGGGCATGACCACCCAGGCGCAGAGTTCATAGAACTGTCTCTCCTGTTCCCCAGCCACGATGGTCTCCATAACCAGGCGGGCGATGCGTGGATGGTTCAGCCACACCGGACCGGCGTGATCGCGATGCAGGGAGCGATCCGCGGCCACGAAGGCATGCCCTGCGCTCGGGTATGCGCGGGCTGGCGGATGGGCCGGGAGTGATCCCCACAGACGCCAAGTCAGGAACAGGTAGGCGTCATCGGGGTGGAAATGAGGTAATCGCCTTCGGTATTCGAGCATCGAAACAGGGTGGGCAGACGAAACGTCTGCCTCACACTTCAGAAGTGCCGCCAAGCCACCGTTTCTCTTCGGAAAATGTGGAAACACGAGAGGCGAGCTGCGCTCGCCCGGCAGGCGAAACCGCCTGCCCCACCACACTCACATGTGACCCCCTCAGGTCGTCAAATGTAGAAACTCCAGACGGCGAACTGAAGAGGTACTTGCAAAATTAACGGCGCGGGGCGCTCGATATGGCCGGGAAGGCTGGACCGCGGGTCTGAGTAGCCCCCAAAGCGCAACCTAACCAATGCAGAGCATGCCCCGGGCGGTGGCGGCGCGTTCATCAGGCACACCTCCACTCTGCGCGTCCTGCGGCCGTTTTTTTGGGGCGTCGCCTGCGCCGACTAAGTAGCCACGACACCGTCTGCCGGCGGACCGGCCAAACGCAAAATCTGATCCGCCGTCAGCGCCAGAATCCCAAACATAAGATGGGCCATGACTTTGGCCCATCCCCGCACCCGCACGAACTTTCCTCCGTATTCATCCTTCAACCGCGAGTACACCCGCTCCACCCCCGTGCGCTCCCGGAAACGCACCTGCTGATGGGGGTCCATGACCGGCTCCTGGGACCCGCGCTTCTTCTGCGGGATGATGGGCACGTGGCCTAGTCTCTGGCTGTGTTCGCGTATCTGGTAACTGTCGTAGCCGGTGTCCATCAGATCGTAGCAGTTGGTCACTTGCCGCGCCGTCATCTCCGCCAGGGGCACCGCCACTTGCATGTCGTTCAGCGAGGCCGAGGTCAGCAAGCAACTGATGGGGATCTGCCCATCGGCCACGTCCAGATGCAGTTTGTAACCGATCCAGAAGGTCTTGCTCCCTTTACTGTTGGTCTTGCATCCCACATCGCAGGCGCGGGGCAGTTCGGCCAGCATCTGCTCGATACTCATGCTGCCGGAGCACTGCCGGTCCAGCCGCGTCATCTTCTCCGGCGGTTTCGGCTTTCCCGGTTTCGCCCGCCGGGCGCGCGGCGCCGGGGTGGCCGGTGGGACTTTGGGCTGGGGTTTCTCGCGCGCGTCAATGGCGGTGGAGTCGCGCAGAATATGGCCGATCAGACGGTCCGTTTGCGTCCGTTGCACCAGGGCGGCATGCACCTTTTGCGGAAACTCGCTGCGGGCGAACTCGGCGAAGGCCCGCGAGAACACGCTTTCATGGGGTATATGCGCGACCTTCTCCCAGCCGCACAAACGCCGCGCCACCACGTCGCAGCGCAGTCGGTCTAACATGGCGCGCAGGGTGGGCAGGTTGAAAACCGCCTTGGCCAGAAAAGCGCGCGCCATGCAGGCCCGATCATGCCCCGGCCGGCCCCTTCCATGTCGCACGGCCACAAAGCCATCCAGTTGGAGTATGGCCAAGGCGCGCACAAATTCTTCGTGGTGCTCGCTCATCGGGCCCAACTCCTGCTTCAATGCGGGAAACAGATGGTTCTGCAAAACCGGGCCGAACGTCCCGACCAAAAATTGGACTAAGCTGTTCATGGGGCTGATCTCTTCCTAAAACGATTTGTTTTCGACACCGATATTCTATCGGGAATTCAACCCCGTTCTCAAACATTTTCTACACTTTCTGTTTTCCTCGATCTAGGCGCTCTGGTGCGAATTTTGCAAGTACCTCTAAAGTTCGCCGCTGCAAGCTGAAGCTCGCGCCACGTCCCGGCGCAAGGTTTCTGATATTGGTGACCACCCGCAGGGTCGTTCGCGCTGAAGCGTGCGCCACGACCGCAGTCCGCTGTCACTGTCCACATAGGGAGTCAGCACCGAGCTGACATGCAGCGCGGGATTGGAATCCGGCTGCAAGAGCGAAGCAGCGGAATTCATCTTTCCTCCGCCGCGCCACAGTTTCCTGCTCGCTTTCGCAAACCCGATAGCTGTCGCCCTCGATGATGGTGCGTCGGCATGATGCAATGAGACCGCCGAGCAGGGTGACCC
>JBAVQS010000388.1:0-9892 GCA_049694275.1 Anaerolineae bacterium
ACCGGTACAGCCGTTACGCCCGGCGTTTCGGCGCTCGCACCGCCGGCGCAAAGTGTGCACGATGTCGTTGGACTCGGCCAAGTTAACGAAATCGAAAAAATGAGCACGATGTCGTTGGACACGACAAATAGGCTGTCTCCCAAACCTTTCGATTCGGAGGAGGATTCTCATGTCCCGTTCATTCCTGCGATTCGCGTTCCTGCTCGTGCTCCTGGCCTTCGGCGCGGCGCTCCTGGCCGCGTGCAATAGCGGCGCCGCCACACAAACGGCTGCGCCGCCCACCGCGGCGCCCGCCTCCACCAGCGCGCCCGCGGCCGGCAATGCCAAAAAGATCGTTATCGGCTTTACCACCTCCCAAACCGGTTCACTCAACGTCGAATCCACCCGCCAGCTTCACGGCCTGCAACTGTGGCTCGACAATGTGCAAAAGGCGGGCGGCATCAAGCTCAAGGACGGCACGGTCCTGATGCCCGACATCAAGTTTTACGACGACGAGAGCAAGACCGATCGCGTCCAGCAGCTCTATACCAAACTCATCAACGACGACAAGGTGGATTTTCTCATCTCGCCGTATAGCAGCGGCCTGGCCAAAACTGCGGCCGTCGTCACCGAACAGAATGGCAAGGTCATGGTCACGACCGGCGCGGCGGATGATACCACGATGGAACAGGGGTACAAGGCAACCTTCCAGTTGTACACCCCAGGCAGCCGCTATCTCGCCGGCGCCATAGATCTGTTCCAACAGCTCAGCCCCAATAGCAAGAACATTGCCATCGTCTATGAGACCGATGCGTTCTCGACCGGCGTCGCCAAGGCGGCGCAGGACTATGCCAAGACCAAGGGCTACAACATCGTCCTCTTTGAAGGTTATGCGGGCACGACTACCGACTTTGCGCCCCTCATCAACAAGATCACGGCGGCAAATCCCGATGCCATCATCGGCGGCGGCCACTTTGATAACGGCAGCACGTTGACCAAGCAGTTGTACGACAAAAAGGTTTCCGTCAAGATGCTGGCGCTCGTCGTGGCCCCGGCCGAAGCCACCTTCTCCAAGATCGGCGACGGCGCGAACAATGTTCTCGGCCCCAGCCAGTGGGAGCCGCAGGTCACGTTCACCTCCGCCACCGCCCAGGCGGCGAACCTGCCGTGGTATGGAATCGCGAACGCGGATTTCATCAGCCAGTACAAGGCCAAGTTCAACGAAGACCCCTCCTATCATTCGGCGGGCGGCTATGCGGCGGGCCTGCTCTTGCAAAAGGCGATCGAGGATGCGGGCAGCACCGATCCCACCGCGGTGACCGCCGCCTTTGACAAGTTCGACCTTTTGACCTTTTTCGGGCATATCAAATTCTCGACCGATGCCAAGACGCACGGCAAGCAGGTCGGGCATGACATGGTCCTGATCCAGTGGCAAAAGGCCGCGTCCGGCGACCTGGGCAAGCAGATCGTATTCCCGCTCAACGCCAAGACGGCAGACGCTCAACTCAAACAATAGCTTGTCAGTCGACTCGTCGAATAGCGCGCCGGTCAGATAGTTGGATGACCTGAGCCTGAACGCCATCCAACTATCTGGCTATCCAACTATCCGACTACTCGGCTGGCGATTATTCAATTATGGGTCTTGAAGCTCTCCTCGCATCCGGCATCGACGGATTGATGCTCGGCTTTGTCTATGGCCTCGCGGCGATGGGATTGACGCTCATCTTTGGCGTCATGAAGGTCATCAACCTCGCCCATGGCTCGACCATCGCCGCCGGCATGTTCGCCGTCTATCTCATCAGCAACTATCTCGGGATCAATCCTTATCTCGCCCTCGTCATGGTCCCAGTCCTCGGCCTCGCCGTGGGCATCGCCATCTATTTCATCGCCGTCCATCGTGTCATCAACGCGCCCGAGCTCACCACCCTGCTCTCGACCTTTTCCGTCAACCTCATGCTCATCGGCCTGGGTACGGTGCTGCTGACTACCAACACCTTTTCGCTCGACGTGAGCCTCGGCACATTCCAGAGCGGCAAGGTGAGCATCCTGGGCACGCGCGTCGTCGCGGTCCTCATCGCCACGCTCATCGCCGTCGGCCTCTACTTGTTCCTTTACCGGACCCGCACTGGCAAATCCATTCGCGCCGTGGCGAACAATCGCGCCGCCGCCGAGCTCATGGGCATCAACACCACGGCCATGCTGGCCCTGAGTTTTGGCGTAGGCATCATGCTCGCCATGACCTCCGGCGGGCTCATCTCGACCCTCTTTTCGTTCACCATCCTGAGCGGCGCGACTTATGAGCTCAAGAGTTTCGTCATCGTCGTTCTCGGCGGACTGGGAAACCCGACCGGTGCGCTCGTCGGCGGCATCCTCCTCGGCCTGCTCGAAGGGGTCGCCACCCTGCTGCTTCCCGCGGCGTGGGTGCCCGTCATCGAATATATCCTCTTTGTCATCATTCTGCTTGTTCGCCCGCATGGGCTGTTCGGGACGCGCTGATCGCTTATGAAAAGTTGGCAGCAACCTTTCCTCTGGCTTGCTCTGCTCCTCATCGCCGTCGTCGCCGCCTTGCCGATCCTTCTGGGCTCGGTCACCCTGCGCGAAGATCTCTTTTTGATTCTCGAGGTCGTGGTCTTTGCGTCCAGCGTCAATATCATTACCGGCTACACCGGCTATGTCAGTTTCGGGCATATTGTCTTTCTGGGGCTGGGCGGATATTTCGCCTTTTACCTGGTCATGAATCTGGGGATGCACTTTGCGGTTGCCGCGCTGATCGCGGGCATCGGGGCGAGCCTGTTTGCGCTCCTGCTCGGGTGGCCGATTCTACGGCTGCGCGGGTCCTATTTTGCGCTGGCGACCATCGGCATTAACGAAGCGGTCAGCGCCTTTATGAGTAACTTTGACCCGCTGGGCGGCTCGATCGGCATGACCTTTAATATGAGCATCTATGACGCCTATGGCGGCGCCAGGAATGCGGGGCAGTACGCCTATTACGCAATGACCGCGGTCGCGCTTCTCACCGTCGCGGCCAGCTTTATCGTCAAGAAATCGAAATTCGGGCTCGGGCTGATGGCAATTCGCGAGGACCAGGACGAGGCGCGCGTGCTCGGCATCAACCCCGCCCGCTACAAGCTCATGGCGTATGTCATCTCGGCTTTCTTTCCCGCCCTCGCCGGCGCCATCTTTTATTTCAAGCAGGGGACGATCGATCCGGGCGCGTTTCCACTCCTCTCTTCGATCGAGGGCCTGGTGATGATGATGCTCGGCGGCTATGGCACGGTCTCCGGACCGATTATCGGCGCTGTGCTCTACGACCGCCTGCGTGAGACACTCTTGACCTCTGATTTTTTTAGCTCCTTCCACCTCTTTATCGCCGGCGCCCTGCTGCTGGTCATCGTCCTGTTCATCACGGCGGGGGTGGTCGGCTTTTTACGGCAGCGCTTTCCGATGCTGCGGAGGGTGCTGGAATGATTCTCGAAGTCAAGGATATCAGCATCCGCTTTGGCGGTCTCCATGCGCTGGAGAAGGTCGCCTTTTCCGTCCAGGAGCGCGAAATCTTTGGCGTGATCGGCCCCAACGGCGCGGGCAAGACCACCCTCTTTAATGTGATCGACGGCGTCTATGCCCCACAGTCCGGCAAGGTGCTGTTCAACGGGGAGAATATTACCGGGATGCCGCCGAACGTCCTCGCCCGCCGCGGGATCGCCCGGACGCACCAGATCGTTCGGCCCCTGGGCGAGCTGACCGTCAAGGAGAACGTGATCGTCGGCGCCTGCTTTGGCAGCGAGAACCTCTCCCTCTCGGCCGCCGCGCCGGTTGCCGACGAGGTCCTGAAATTCGTCGGGCTGAACGAGCAGAGCGACCTGTCGGCGAGCAAGCTGAATGTCGCACACAAGAAACGGCTCGAGATGGCACGCGCCCTCGCCGCGCGCCCGCGGCTCCTGCTCCTCGACGAGGTGCTGGCGGGCTTGAATCCCAGCGAAGTCGCTGAGATGCTCACCGTCATTCGCCAGATTCGCGAACAGGGGGTCACGGTCCTCATGATCGAGCACCTGATGCAGGCCATCATGAACGTCTCGGACCGACTCGTCGCGCTCGATTATGGCAAGACCATCGCCGAAGGGACGCCGCAAGAGGTGACCAATCACCCCAGGGTCATCGAAGCCTACCTGGGAGACCCGAAAATCGCGCAGCGCTTTTTGGAGGGGAATCCATGAGCATGCTAGAGGTGCACGGCGTCGAATCCGGTTACGGCGAGGTGCAAATCCTCTGGGGCGTAACCCTCGGCCTCGAACAGGGGAAACTGACCACCCTCGTGGGGGCGAACGGTAGCGGCAAGACCACCCTGCTCCGCGCCATCACCGGACTGCTCCATACATGGAAAGGGACCGTCACCTTTGAGGGCAAGGATGTGACGCGGGTCTCGCCCCACGAAAAAGCGGATATGGGCATCGTCATGGTCCCGGAGGGGCGTCAACTCTTTACCGACATGACCGTGCTGGAAAACCTGGAGCTCGGCGCGACGCCGGGCCATGCGCGCGCTGAATACCAGCAGACGCTCGACTGGGTATTCGAGCTCTTTCCCCGGCTCAAGGAGCGCACCAAACAGGTGTCGGGCACGATGAGCGGCGGCGAACAGCAGATGCTCGCGATCGCCCGCGGCCTCATGAGCAAGCCCAAGGTCCTCATGTTTGACGAGCTCTCGCTCGGCCTCTCGCCGCTGCTCGTCCTCAACCTCTTCGAGATCCTCAACAAATTAAAGTCGCAGGGCTATACCATGCTCCTCGTGGAGCAAAACATCCAGATGGCGCTCGCGGTGAGCGATTACGCCTACGTCATGAGCCACGGCCGAATCGAAATCCAGGGCACGGCGCACGAGGTGCGCCAGCGCCCCGATGTGAAAAAGGCCTACCTCGGCGTCTAATCGTCTGCGTTTGCGCAAATCCATGGACCCTTTTGCGAGAGCCCCATCCCGTGCGGCAGCATGTCAACGCGCCACCCCATCATCCGGTTCCGGGAACTCGATCACAAATGTCGCACCCTGCCCGGGGCGGCTCTCTGCCCAGACCTTGCCGCCGTGCGCCTGTACAAATGCCTTAGCAATCGCCAGCCCGAGGCCCGAGTGCCCCTCCTGGCCATGCCGTGATAAATCAGCCCGGTAAAAGCGGTCAAAGACCCGCTCCAGCTCATCTGCCGGAATCCCCTCGCCCGAGTCCGTGACCTCGAAATGCATTCGGTTCCCCGACAACCGCGCGGACAATTCCACCTCTCCCCCCTTCGGGGTAAAACGCAACGCGTTGCTCACCAGATTACCCAACACCTGGAGCATGCGGGTCTCGTCCAGCGAGAGGGTGGGCAAATCAGCCGGCGCGTGGACAGAGACAGTCACCCCTTTTTGCCCGGCTTCCTGGGCGTAACGTGCAGCCACATGATTGAGCAGGTCAACCGGCAAGAGGGGCTGGCGGTTCAGGGTGAGCGCGCCGGCCTCAGCCAGCGAGAGGGTACGGAGCTCGTCCACGATCTGCTCCAGGTGCTGGACCTCGTAATGAACGGCATTGAGACGGGCGGGCGTCGCGCTGAGATCGCCGGCGCGCATCGCCTCGATATAGCCGCCGATGACGGTGAGCGGGTTGCGCAGTTCATGCGCGATATCGGCCGTCATCTGCCGGCGCACCTGATCGGCGCGGACCAACTCGGCGCTCATCTGATTGAATGCGCGCCCCAACTCCCCGACCTCGTCGGCGGCGCCGGCATTGACCGTTTGCGCCAGATTCCCTTTGGACATGCGCCGGGCCGCATCCGTCAATTCGAGGACGGGGCGGGTGATTGTGCGCGCAAGGAGAATGCCCAGTAGCACCGCCGCGAGCGCGCCGCCCACCGCGGCGATCGCCAACGCCCAGGCCGTTGTCTGCATAAACTGCTCCTGGGCGCGATTTCGGGGCGGCGCAAGCTGGCGCGGCAGGGAAATAGCAATCACCTGGCCGTTTACCTTGATCGGCGTGCCCGAGGCCAAAATCTCGGGCGGGACCTGCTGGCCGGCGCGATAACCTTCTGCCGTGAGCAGGACCACGCCCTGGGGGTCGGTGAGCCCGGTGGGGAAGAGGCGCGCGGATTCGCCGGCCACGGTCGCGGCCTGCAAACGCTCTCGCAGCGCGGCGTCGATACCGACGAGGTCGCCATGGGCGGAATAGTAATCGCTTACAAAGGCGACAAAGTTGCTGGTCGCCTCCTGGGAGACGAGCCGGTTGAACTCGATGGATGCAACTACCGCCGAAGCCAGCGCGACCAGGACGATCGCAAGGACGCTGACCGCCAGGAATGCGCCGATGAGCTTGTAGGTTAACGAGCGCCGCATTTCACTCCTTGTCTCGCTCGACCGCTGCCGAGAAACGATAGCCGGCGCCAAACACCGTCTCGATATAGCGTGGATTGGCGGGGTCGGGCTCGATCTTGGCGCGCAGGTTGCGAATGTGGACATCGACGGTGCGCCCGACCGAGGCAATGCCGCCCAGCACATCCAGGAGCTCGTCGCGGCTATAGACCCGTCCGGGCGCCGCCATCAGGGTCGCCAGAACGTCAAACTCGGAGAGGGTAAGACTCACCTCCCGACCGCCGGCGCGTACCGTGTGCGCCTCCTTATCGAGCTCCACATCCTCTATCCGCAGGACGTTGCTCGCCACCGGCAGTTGCCCAGCGCGCCGGAGCTGTGCGCGAATCCGGGCGAGGAGCTCGCGCAGCCCGAACGGCTTGGTGACGTAATCATCCGCCCCCAGTTCCAACCCCTGAACTTTGTCCGATTCCTCCAGTTTGGCTGTGAGCAAAATGACCGGGACGCGCGACTCGCGGCGAAAAGCCGGTAAAAAGTGATAGCCGTCCATCTGCGGCATCATAATATCCAGCAGGACGAGGTCGGGCTTTTCATAGCGCGCCACATAAAGCGCTTCCTGTCCATCGGCCGCCGTCACGACCCGGAATCCCTGTGTGCTCAGATAATCCTGGAGCATTTCGCGCACGCTGAGTTTGTCGTCCACGACGAGAATCGTTTGGCTCATGCCTCTATTCTAGCACCGACTTGTTCAAAAGTTGTTAAGGGGCGGGCCGCTTTTCTCATCCAATTCTTATCTGGACTGAACAACTTTTGAACACCGGTTTTCTATAATAGAGGATGTAAGCGGAAAACAAGCCTTTTCACCCACGCTGGCGCGGGTGAAAAGTTCAGGTCTAACAAGAGTCATTGAACTCGAAAGGAGATCACAGTGAAAAAAGGGACATTCATCCTTGCAATCGTATTGACCGCTCTGGTGGCATCGGCCGGGTTCTGGTTCTATCAACAACAGAACGCGCCGCGCGCCCAGGCGGCCACCCTTGCAACGGCAACCATCACCCGCGGCACGCTCACCGCGACCGTGAGCGGAGCAGGCAATCTCTTTGCTCCCCAGGAAACCAGTCTGAGCTTTCAACTAACCGGAACGCCCATCACGAAAATCAACGTGCAGGTCGGCGACAAGGTCAAGGCGGGCGATGTGCTCGCCCAGGTAGACGATTCGGACCTGCAGCTCGCGCTAACGATTGCGCAGGCGCAGTTGACAACCGCCCAGGCCAACCTGGCCAAGCTGCTGCAGCCGCCGCTGGCGGCTGATGTGCAGGCAGACCAGGCGGCAGTGGCCAGCGCGCAGGCGGCCTATGCCGCGGCCGTCACCAAGGCCGGGCATTCAACGGATACGATCGCCGCGGCGCAGGCCGTCCTGAGCAATGCCGCCGCCGCGCGCCAGCAGGCCCAGGCCGCGTATGACCGGATCGGCGGGGCCTCGAACCCGAATATTGGAATGACGTCGCAGTCGCTCGCGTTAGAGCAGGCGACCAACAACTATCAATCGGCGCTCTCCGCCTATAACCTGGCGCTCGCCGATGTGAACGACAGCGCAGTCAAGGCCGCCGCACAACAGCTCGCGCAGGCGCAGGACAACCTAACGAAATTAACACAGCCGGCGACCGCGCAGGACCAGGCCATCGCGCAGGCTTCCGTGGATTCGGCCCAGGCTTCGGTCAAACAGGCCGAGCTCAAGCTGAACCAGGCCAGGATCACGGCGCCATTTGATGGCACCGTCGCGGCAGTCAACGGCGTGGTGGGCCAGCTCTCGTCCGCCGGCAGCTCGGCGGTGATTACGCTCGCCAATCTCGACAACCTGCAAACGCAAATCTCTCTTTCCGAAGTGGATATCGCTCGCGTCAAGGTAAACGATCCGATCAGCCTGAGCTTTGATGCGCTGGGCGGCCAGGCCCTGCCGGGCAAGATCGTCTCTATCTCGCCGGTCGGGACCGTCGCTTCGGGTGTGGTCAACTATACCGTGACCGTGGCGCTGACCAAGAACAGCGCGAACATCATGCCGGGGATGACCGCCACGGCCAATGTCGTGGTCGACCAGCGCGCCGACGTGCTGATGGCGCCGAATCGCGCGATCAAGACCCAGGGCAACCGCAAGACGCTCACCCTCCTTTCTGGAGACAGCCAGACGACAGTGTTGGTCAAGACCGGCGTGGTCGGCGACCAAAATACAGAGATCGTGAGCGCGACGACAATGGACGGACAACCCATCACGTTGAACGAGGGCGAGACCCTCGTGGTGAATCCCACGACGACGACCAGCAGTGCGAGCAACACGCGGGGCGTGCCCGGCGGCAATCCCCTCAACGCGCTGAGCGGGCTGAGTGGCCGGTAGTCTATTACAACAGGAGCGAGGTGAAACCATGTCAGTCATTGAAATTCAGAATCTCAAGAAAATTTATCAGATGGGCGATGTCGAGGTGCAGGCGCTGCGCGGGGTGAGCTTTAATGTCGAGCGCGGCGAAATGATAGCGATCATGGGCCCTTCGGGCTCGGGCAAGTCCACCCTCATGAACATTATCGGCTGTCTGGATACGCCGAGCGAAGGGGAGTACCTGCTCGACGGGGTCCGGGTGAGCAAATTGAACGACGACCAACTCGCCGACATTCGCAACAAAAAGATCGGGTTCGTGTTCCAGTCGTTCAACCTGCTCCCACGGACGACGGCGCTGGACAACGTCGAGCTGCCCATGGTGTACGGGCATGCGCCGAACCGGCGGCAGCGCGCGCTGGCCGCGCTGGAAATGGTGGGACTGGAAAAGAGGGTCGATCACCGGCCCAAAGAATTATCCGGTGGACAGCAGCAGCGCGTCGCCATCGCCCGCGCCCTGGTGAACAATCCCGCCATCATCCTGGCCGACGAGCCAACCGGCAACCTCGATACCCAGTCGGGCGCGGAAATCATGACCCTGTTTCACCGGCTGAACCAGGAGCAGGGCATCACCGTGGTGCTCGTCACACACGACCCCGAGATCGGGGCGCATGCGAGCCGCGTCATCCGCGTGCGAGATGGCGCATTGGAGGAAGGGATTCCGATTCAACTCCCACAGCGGGCGTTTGAAATGGTACGACAGGAGGTCGCGCTATGAATATCTGGGAATCAACACGCATTGCATTACGCAGTCTCGGCGCCAACAAAATGCGCGCCGGCCTGACCATGCTCGGCATCATCATCGGCGTCGCCGCGGTGATTGCGCTCGTCAGTATCGGGCAAGGCGCGCAGCAGGCGATCACGTCTCAAATTGATAGTATCGGCACGAACCTCCTGTTCGTCCGCCCCGGCTCGTCGCAACAGGGGGGCGTGCGCGGAGCGCAAGGCAGCGCGGGGACGCTGACCCTGCTGGATGCGCAGGCACTGAACGGCATTGCCGGCATTCAGGGAGTTGCGCCCGAAGTGGATTCATTCGGACAGGTGGTCTATCAGGGAAATAACACAAACGCCCGCGTGCTCGGCGTGACGCCCGACTATGCCGTCGTCACCAATTCCCAGCCGAGCTCCGGGAACTTTATCGGGGCGACCGATGTAACCGG
>JBAVQS010000389.1:0-26983 GCA_049694275.1 Anaerolineae bacterium
GGTACAGCCGTTACGCCCGGCGTTTCGGCACTCGCACCGCCGGCGCAAAGTGTGCACGATGTCGTTGGACTCCGCCAAGTTAACGAAATCGAAAAAATGAGCACGATGTCGTTGGACACGACAACTAGCCGTAACACCTAAACCGGCTGCTGGCCCGATTGTAATGGTCTGGGGCAATCCTGCTTGAAACAGGTTCGCGTTCCGTGGCACTGTGTTCGAAATTGTAAAGCCTTCTCCTACTGCCACGGTCAAACTGTACGTTGTTGTCTCACTTCCGTAGGCGATATCTTGTCCTTTTGCTTGAGCCGAGTTGCTATAGTTAAAAAGGAACCCAAAACTGGCACTTGCGCTCGCGCTGCCAGTGCCTGCACCCTGTCCAGTCCCAGCAGATGGAAATAATCCAAGACTTGGTTTTCCGATACCAATCGGCACTGCCGGAATTGGTAGCAAGATCTGGCTCCAATTCGCAACAATATCCAGCTGCGCATCGGTCGCCGGTTGTGCTAAACCGTCAGGGGCCCCGACAGCACTGGCACCGAGTGATATTATTGCTCCTGTCGGAGTATAATTATTCAAAAATCCACCTATTGCTGCCGTGATCGGATCTTGAGCGGGTGCATTTATGCAGGGCCCTGGGTTACAAGGGCCTCCCCACGCGGTTCCGGTACCGCTAACATTCGTTGTTGGCAATTGTGCGGTTCCATTGCAGCTTGGATCACAATTGTTTCCGCCGCCATTTCCGCTTCCGCTTCCGGGTGGGGTGCCGACCCCGCAGCTTGGATCATAGGGATCACAATTGTTTCCGCCGCCATTTCCGCCACCATTGCAGGTGGGGTCGCTTGGATCACAGCCGCCGCCATTCGGGTCTGCTTCCATGTGCCCACTCGGATCCATATATCGCAAGGGATTGTTGAGCGTATAACTGTATCTATTGAAGTGTTGTGGATTTCCCGCTCCCGCCATGATCGTATCGGCCTGCAGGAACCGTCCCAACTGCGGATCATAGTACCGTGTTCCATAATACATCAGTGCATCACTGCTATCAAATTTCTGACCAGTGAACCCATAGTCCGTCGGCGTAGTGCCTTCGACCGTGCGGATTGTGCCAAAGGCATAATAGGTCTGTCGTGAGACAAAGCCACCGCTCTGGTTGGTTACGACGTTCGTGCCGCTCAGGTGGTCGTTGTGCAGGTAATAAACCGTCCCGCCCACATTCATCGCCACGCGGGTCGAGCCAAAGTAGTAATACTTGGTCACCCCGCTCGTCGGGGTTGGCGGCGTGGGCGTCGCGCTCGGCGTCCAGGTCGGCGCACTCGTCGAGGTCGGGGTGAATGTCGGCGTGCTGGTCGCCGTCGCCGTCCAGGTCGCGGTCGCGGTCGGAGTCGGCGTGTTGTAGGTCACCCCCCACGTCCCGCTAATATTCTGCGAGAACAGTACCTCATAGTTCCCGCTGAGCACATCCGACCACACCAGGTTCACGGTCATCCCGCTCGCCGCTAACTGCGGCGATTTCGATGTATACTGGTTTTTGGAGAGGTTGGTTATCGCCGCCCAACTCCCCACGCCCCCACTCCGCACGGTATAGTCGATCTCGTAATTGCTAAAGCCGGTCACCGTGCTGTTGTCCCACCACACGACATGCACGTTGTTGCTGCTGTCTACTGCCACCGCGGGGCCGAACGAGCTCCCCCCATTATTCGAGAGATCGGTCGAGGACGCATCCCAGCCGCTCCCCACCGTCTTTTTTCGGTAGAACACGTCCGGATTGGATTCGCCGCGCTGACAAAGACATTCGTATCGAGGACCGCGCGGCTCATTTTCTACTCGACCGTCCGTGTCTCACTTCCTGGACCGCTTGTTGGACATCGGCGTCAACCTCTTCTTCGCTAAATTTCTCTCCGCTGTCTTGCATCTCGGCCAGGACGGCCCGCAGGTTCCGCCAGGCGCGTTGATTCTTGGCCCCGGATTCCCCCTTGGGAAGCTCCTTCACCCGCTCGGGATATAAGCGTTCCAGGTCGGTCATGGAGATAATGGCGGCCACCGGCATCCCTGACCGCTCAATGATCTGCATCTCGTCGTCTTCATAGACGCGCCGCAAGACTTCCCCGAAACTGTTCTTGGCCTGGCGGGCGCCCACAATGCGCATCGCATGCTTGCGTTTCACTTCATCCTCCTCCCCATTCACTGGATGGCCTGATATAGCCACCTGTAGCTACAATGCCGGATCAGACGGGATTTGCCAAGCGGCGGAATCGGATGGTATTCTCAGATTGATGATAGAATAGTATTGCTGGAGGACCGAGATGAGCAAATCGAAAAAGCAAAGAAAACTAAATATCGATCCCGCGATTCTGGCGCGCCCGCGCCTGGAATCGCTTTTTTCGCAATACGCGCAGGGGGCATTTGACCTCGACGCGCTGGAAGCGAATATCCGCGCGTTGATGCAGGACCTGGGCGCAGGGCCGGTGCTCGACGCGCTCGTTAAACGGATGGAGGGAACCCCGCCGGCCGAGCGCGAAACGTTAATGGTGCTCTTGCCGCGGCTCAAGAGCCAGACGGTCATTGACTATTTGTGGCAGCGCATCAAAAAGGCGGGTGGCTTGTCGCTCGACGCCAAAATGACGGCGATGGTCATCCTCAAGGGGCTTGGCGAGGAGGTGGATATTGCCAACCCCGGACTTTACCTGTCGCCGCGTGAGATCAAGACGACCGATTTCAAGACGGTCACGGATATGATGCGGATGGGGCTGAGTGGTCTCGCCCGCGGCCTGCGCGATGTGCGGGATGCGGCCGAGGCGGAGGCGTACATGCACCGCATTCAGCAGATGCCGCGGGATGCGAGGGATGGGACGGGGATATTGTTGAGTCTGGTCGAACAGGCAAGATCGGACAAGGATGAGCTTGGCGCCGATTTTCTTTACGCCATGGCTTTTACGACCCCCTATCCCGAGGTCCAGCAGGCAGCGGAACAGGCGCTGGCGCAGTTGGGTGTGGAAGGGGTCAAGCCGGTGACGCGGGCGGTGCTCGACCTGGGGCGAGCACAGTTTTACGCGGCGTACGCGACCAACCCCAACCACCCCTGGCAGCAAAATGTGGTCGTCGGCTGGGAGCGAGCCGCGGGGGCGATTCAGGGGATCTCATTCCTGCTCGATTTTGGTTTACCATGGGCCGGCGCGGTCAAGGACATGTTTGTGACCCAGGGAATGACGCCGCGCGAGTTCGATCGCCAGTTCAAAATGGTCGCCGAGCAAAAAATGGGCGAGCGTGTCTATCGCATATCGCTGGCCCGGGCGCAGGCGATGATTGCGGCGGCGGTGCAGGCGAACCAGGCGCGCCAAGTTGCGTTCCCCAAAGAGTATAACGAGGCGCGCCATCTCGTCGAGCGCTGGGTGCTCCATCCGCCGGCTGCGGCGCTTGCCGCGGACCGGACGCAGGACGAACTGGGGACTCTCCCATTGGTCGTCGAGCACGAGGAACAACCGCTCTTTCTCTCCGATAAAGATTTGAAAAATCCCGCCGTTCTGGATTGGCTGGAGGGGCATGCGGAAATAGGACCAGCACCGGTCGGTGTGATCGAGGAGGAAGAGGCGGAGGTGCAGGAAATCATACGCCGGGCCAATTATCCGCTGCCGGTTCAGTCGCTGCTCACGCTGGGCAACCCGGACCAGGGGGCGCCAGGCGATACTCTCCCGGCGGGCATCATCCGCGAGCACATTCCGGATTTGATCCGTATGGCGACCGATCGGGAACTGCACACAGCCCCTGGGATAAGCTCCCTGGTCTGGGCGCCGGTCCACGCCTGGCGCGCGCTGGGACAATTGCGTGCTGCGGAGGCTGTTGCGCCGCTCACCGGTCTGTTGCGCTATATTGACGAAGAGCAGGATGACTGGATTGGAGAGGACCTTCCCAAGGCTTTGGGGATGATTGGCCCTGCTGCCTTGCCGGTTCTCGACACCTATCTCGCCGATTCGCATCACCACTTGTGGGCGCGGGTTGCCGCCGCATATAGCATTGAGGAGGTTGGCAAGCATTTTCCGGAAGCGCGCGGCGAATGTGTCGCCGCCTTGACTCATACCTTAGCGCAGTATGCCGGGAATGATCCCATGCTCAATGCCTATGTGATGTTGCAATTGGTCGAGCTCCAGTCCGTAGAATCCGCCGGCCTGATCGAACGCGCGTTTGCCGCGCGGCGTATCGACGAAGCGGTCATGGGTGATTGGGAAGAGGTACAGGTCGAGTTGGGGTTGAAACCGGCGCAGCCCAAGCGCAAACGCTCGCTTTAACATTCGAGCGTATGGTCAACGGCCCTGCTTGAAAATGGAAAGTATGTTCCATATTTCTCCATGCGTGGTATAATTCCGCTTCGGTATTTTTATCCGGTTGATCTGAAAAAGAAGGATTTGTGCAGTTCAATCCCCAGAATCCACTGATTGTTCAAAGCGACAAGACGATATTGCTCGAGGTCGATAACAGTCTTTATCAAGAGGCGCGCGATGCGCTCGCGCGCTTTGCCGAGCTGGAAAAATCGCCCGAGCACATTCATACCTACCGGCTGACGCCGCTCTCTCTGTGGAATGCGGCGGCAGCCGGTCTGACCGCGCAGAAAATCCTCGAAGACCTGGTCCGGTTTGCCAAATATCCGCTCCCCGATAATGTGCGGGTGGATATTGTCGATGCCATCTCGCGTTATGGGCGTATCAAGCTGACCCTTGAAGGGGGCAAGCTGATGCTCGTTTCCGAGGATGTGGCCTTGATGGCGGAGCTGGCGCGTCACAAGCTGGTCGCGCCTTTGTTGCAGGCGCGCATCGATCCGACCCGTTTCGAGATCAGCCCGGGGGACCGGGGGCGCATCAAGCAGATTTTGCTACAGGTCGGCTATCCCGCGGAGGACCTGGCCGGGTATCTGGAGGGCGCGCGCCTGGAATTGGGGTTGCGCCCAGCCTGTTTGCAGAGCGGCGAGCCATTCAACATGCGGCATTACCAGCATGAAGCGGTGGATATATTTCATGCGGGCGGCGGCCCCACCGGCGGCAGCGGCGTTATCGTGCTCCCGTGCGGCGCCGGCAAGACGATTGTTGGGCTGGCCGCGATCGAGCGGCTGCAATGTGCTACCCTCATCTTGACGACGAATACAGTGGCCGCCCGCCAGTGGATGAACGAGCTGCTCGACAAGACGACCCTGACGCCTGACCAGATCGGCGAGTATTCGGGACAGCGCAAGGATATCCGGCCGGTCACAGTGGCAACCTACCAGGTCCTGACGTACCATCCGCGCAAGCGCAAGGGGAGCGGCCCGGTGCATGACCTGCGGCAAGAGTTTCCCCACTTTGCGTTGTTCGACGAGCACGACTGGGGCCTGATTATTTATGACGAGGTCCATCTCCTGCCCGCGCCGGTGTTTCGCATCACGGCCGAGATCCAGGCGCGGCGACGCCTGGGCATGACGGCGACGCTCGTGCGCGAGGACGGACATGAAGGGGATGTCTTTTCGCTGGTCGGTCCCAAGAAATATGACGTGCCGTGGAAACAGTTGGAGCAGGAGGGGTGGATTGCGACCGCGGAATGTCACGAGATTCGCGTGCCGCTGCCCGAAGACCGGCGTATGGAATACGCGCTCGCGCCCGATTCCGAGAAATATCGGGTCGCCGCCGAAAATCCGGCCAAGCTGGACCTCGTGCGCGACCTGATCCGCAAGCACGAAGATGATACGGTCCTGGTGATTGGCAGCTATATCTCCCAGTTGCACCGCGTGGCCGAGATGCTCGGCGCGCCGATTATCACCGGCGAGACGCCCGTGCGCGAGCGGGAAAAGCTCTTTGACCGGTTGCGCCAGGGGGAAATCAACCGGCTGGTCGTGTCCAAAGTAGCCAATTTCTCAATCGATCTTCCGGATGCGAATGTTGCCATTCAGATCTCTGGGACCTTTGGCTCGCGCCAGGAAGAGGCGCAGCGACTGGGCCGCATTCTGCGCCCGAAAAAGCGGGGGCTGCTGGCGCACTTTTATGCGCTGGTGAGCCACGACACGATTGACCAGGATTATTCGGCGCACCGGCAAATGTTCTTGACCGAGCAGGGGTATCGCTACGATATCCTCTATTCCCATGAACTGGCCGATTGGACGCCGGCGGCAATCACCGGCGAATATACGATGGTGGCGCCCAAAATGCTCCCCGAACGAATCCCCGAGGACGTCTAGAGACCGGGTATGGCGAAAAAGCGCAAGCAGTATTATGAACCGGATCTTCCGGATGATGAGTTCGAAGACCTTGACGAATTCTTGATGGACCCGGCCGATGTCGAGGCCGATGTTCTGGACCTGTGTGGCAAACGGAACGCAGCCCGTGGGATGCTCCTGTACAAGACCGGGATGGTCCTGAACCGTAGCTTTGATGGCGCTGAGGCGCACGCAACGATCAAGGAGGCCGGCGCGGATTGGATTCCGAGTTTTAATCCGGACGATTTCTCCGGCACGTGTGGCTGTCCGACCCAGGTTCAACGGAATGATCTGAATTGCGAGCATGTTGCTGCGCTCATCTATGCCTTTGAATCCGAGCCCCAAACCTTTATTCCCAAGACACTGGGCGGGGTGATCAATCTCATGATGGACAGCCCGGACTTGCGCGCACAACTGGGCGTCAGCGATGCCGAGTTTGAGCGCGTCCGCTCGACGTTGCAGTCTTCTCCTGAGGTGCGCCAGTTTCTCGACCGGCTGCCGGCGGATAGCCAAATTGACACCGCCGCTGCCCGCGCCCAACTGCAGGCCATTGGCACTGCCCGGCAGGCGACCGAGCTTCAAGAACTGCTGGCCGGCCTCACCCTGGAACAGTTGAGGGAAATCGCCACCCGGCGGGGGTGGAAAGTCCCTGCCGCTCCCAAAGCCGAGATCGTCGCCGCACTGGCGGAGCAATTACGCCGTTCGCCTGCGCCGGAGCGGTTCGCGCCCGAGGAAGAGCAACTCCTCTCAATTCAAAATACGGTGAGTGGACTGAGCAATACGCCGTTGCTGCGCGTGCTGCAAGACCAATGGAAAAAGCGGGGCGGTGGGGATCTGAACCGGCTTGACCGCGCCATGCGTAGCCTGATCGGCGCCGGCGTCCTCTTCCCCTGCACGCGTGAAAACTCGCAACTGCACTATCACTGGTCTCCCTTTCTGGATGCAGCCAGTCTTCCGTTGCTGCACCCCAGGGTTGAACCGTACAAGCCCGAAAAGGCCGCTCGTCTGGATGTCATCGCGAATTCCCTGCCTTTTCCGGACTGGGTTAGCGCGGTGACCGAGGTTCTGCGGCAGGAGCCTCTGGAACTACGCCGCGGGCCTGGCGAGGACAAGGTTCGCCAGTTGCCCTATGTCGGCAAATGGGACTATGTTCCCGAAGAGATCGCGCTGATCCAGACGCGCTATTTTGGATCGGCGAATATCTATGAAGGGATTTCCGTCCCGCTAGCGCCCGCCCTGAGCGATGCGGCGCTTGATCTGCTGGGCGCGGCTTTACAGACCTCGCTAGAGCCCCAGAACGCGCGCGATTTTGCGGCCTGGATGGGCGAAATGTTAATCACCAGTGACCTCGTCCGACAGACCGGGGCAGGTAAGCTAGAGTTGAATCCGGGCGCAGAACCGGATTATCAAGCGCTTGGCCTTGACGAACGATACCGGCACTGGTGGCAGTTGTGGCAATTCGGCGGATTGGATGAGCTCCGCCTGGCCCTCACACGCACCAAGTTGGCGTTGAAACGTTCTGGCGCCTACCCGATTACGCCGGAAGACCTCGTGAAGGATGTCGGACTGGCTCGCCGGTTCATTGCCCGGCTCCTGGCGGGGCTCGATCCCATGACCTGGTACAGTTGGGATTCGATTGTTCATGAGGTTCGTGACCTGCGACCCGATTTTCTCCACTCCACGTTGGGCGAAGCCCACTGGTGGTTGACGCTCAAGACGGACAATCGGCATTTGCAAACAGCCAATCCCAAGGACTGGAATCAGGCGTATGCGCCTGTCCTCCAGATGATGTTTGAGGGCGCGCTCACCTGGCTAGGCGCAGTCCAATTGGGTTACCAGAACAGGAAACCGGTCGCGTTTCAAATCACCGGGGTAGGTGCCTGGCTGTTCAGTGGCGGCAAGACGGGCACGCTGCCGGAACTTGTCCCGGCGACTGACGAGGGCGCTGAGCTTGTGACGTGGCTGGATTCTGAAACATTTCGAATCCGTGCAGGGAGCCGATCCCCTGTCGCCGTCGCCGCTGCGCGGCTGATCGCCGACCCCGTTTCGGGGTGGCTCACTTTTCATATTTCGAATCCCGCGATGGCCCGCTCGTTCGAGCGCGGGCACAGGCCGGATGAGATCGTGCACCGGTTCACCTCGGCCGGCGTCGAGCTACCTGCCGCGGTGCGCGAGCGGCTTGATGCGCTCTATCTCAATTATGGCCGCGTGCATGTCTATGAGCGGCTGACTGTTCTTGAACTGGGCGATGATTACATCCTGCGTGAGCTTTTGGCGAGCACCTCGCTGCGTCGCCACGTCGTTCATCAATTCTCGGCGCGCGTGATTGTCATGCGCGATGAGGCGGTCCCGGAATTTCTGCTAGAGCTGGACAAAAAAGGGTATACGCCACGAATCCTCGAGACAGGTCAGGTGCCCGGTGGCCAATGAGTTCAGGGAGCTATTGCTCGGCTATGATGTCGTGCTGTTAAAGGCAATCGCCCAGGCGCAGAATATCGACATCAAGGGTCTGAACAAGGAAGCGATTGCCGTACAGATTGCCCGCCGCGCGAGGGAGCGCGAGTATGTCGAACGCGCCCTCGCAGAGATTCCCCCGGTCGAGCGCGAGCTGCTGGCGCGCGTCCAGTTAGCCGGCGGAGAGGCGGCCACTTCCGTCGTCAAGCGTGTGATGCTGCGGGATAAGCTTGTTCAGTCGCCGCCCCCGAAAAAAAAGACCCCATGGGGGATGCTGGAGGATGAGCCCCAAACGCATGAGGGAAACCCCCATTACAAAGGCAAGCCGACCCTGGAAGATGCAGTTGCTCATCTGACGCTCAAGGGGCTGCTCCTGTCGCGCGAGGTGGTCACGCCGTATAAACAGGTGCTTGGCTGGGCGGCTGGCCGTTATCTGGTCATTCCTAAAGAGATTCTTTCTCTACTCCCCGCGGTCGCCGCGCCAGCGGAGCAAATGCCAGAGCCTGCACGCATGGTCGCTGCCTCAGCGCGCAACTTGCAGCGCGACCTTTCGCGCTATTGGAGTTATATTCGGCGTCTGGGCCGGCTCGATTTGCAGACGCAGGGCTGGATTTACAAAAAGACCCTGACCGAATTGCTTCAACTGCTAGGGTGGAAGGTCGCCAAGAAGCATGAAGAAAAGACGGACTTGCATCTCTATTTCCTGCGCAAAATGCTCCTGGAGCTAGAGTTACTTGTGCCCGAAAAGCGGGGGGAATGGCTGGTCCCCGACGGCTTGATCTTTTTCCCCGCGAATCCCGATTTCTGGTCGCGCCCACCTGTCGAGCGCATCAAGGCGACGTTCGAGGCGTGGCGCGACGGGGACGCGTGGAATGAGCTGCGTGTTCCGCCGGCTTCTTATGGTTCTGACCATCGCCGTCCTGCCCCGCCCGAGCTCAAGGAGGCGCGGCGCATTGTCCTGCAACATGTCAAAAAGTATGGCGCCGGTCGATGGGTTGCACTCGATTCGCTGCGTGAAGGGATTCGTCTCGGGAACTATGAATTTCTCTTTCCGCGTCTCAGGCGAGACTATGGTTATTTCAACCCTTACCAGGCGATTCAGAGCACCCCTTATTACCAGGCGAATAATGCTTATGGGATTACCTACCGGGATATCAAGGATGAAGCGGAAGGGTGGGATACCGTCGAGGGCGCGATTATCGAGCATATCCTGGCCGGTCCGTTGCACTGGTTGGGCTTGACTGACCTTGGCTATGACAAGGACGGCAATGCGCCGGTTGCCTATCGGCTGACCGGTGTTGGCGCCTGGTTGCTCGGCATTGGCGGCCCGGTCTCGCTGGCGGTAGAAGGGGGCCGCGTGGTCGTCCAGCCCAATTTCCAGATCATCGCAATGGAACCGATTTCAGAAGATGTGCTGATGACTCTGGACACGTTTGCTCAATTTGAAGGGGGCGACAACGCTTTGACTTATCGGCTGACCCGCGAGTCGGTCTATCGCGGGCAGCGCGCCGGCTGGGATGCTTCGCGTATTGTTTCCTATCTCGAACAGGCCACCGGTATCCCGCTGGCGCAGAACGTCCGGCGCTCGCTCGAAGAGTGGCAGTTGCAACACGAGCGAATTACAATCCGCCGCGGGGTTTCGCTGTTGCAGGCAGAGGATCCGGCAACCCTTGATGCCTTGTTTGCCCGGAGCGATCTCTCGGCCAAACTCGGCCGGCGCGCTGCTGGAAGCGTTACTCTCCTCGACGCGACGGGCCCGACGGTGACGGCGTTGCGCGATGCTGGTTGGTTCCCTATCGTGACTCTAGCCGGCCAGGTGACAGCCAAAGAGAGCGTGACCGCTGACGAGAATGGGCAGATCGAAATGGCCGCGCGCTCACCCAGCATCTACGCGTATGGTGAGATTGAGCCTTATGCAGAGATGATTGACGAACGGCATGCGCGAATCACCCCCGAATCCGTCCGCGCCGCCGTAGACAGTGGGCTGGCGGTGCCTGAGGTGCTTGCCCGCCTGCAAAAGGTATTTCGCGGTCCCATTCCGCCCAAACTTGTCCAGCGGATCAAGGCATGGGGACGCTATTATGGAAATGCGCGGTTGGGGCAGTTGACGTTGATCGAGTTTCGCGACGAAGCGGCGCGTGCAGAGTTGCTGCAGGACTCTGAATTAAAGCCGTATCTGACCCAGTTTGACGCCGGCGCGCGCCCTCTAGCCCTCGTGAAAACGGATGACCTCGAGCGGCTCCAGGAGCTATTTGCCGAGCGCGGCATCGAGGTCAAGGGCTGGTCCTGAAAACCTTTTGACAAACGGCGATGCGCGTGCTATCTTTCAAGGTATGCTGCGCCAGGAACTGATCCTGCGAACCAAGCTGGCCCCGCCGCGCACGCCGCGTCACACGCTCCTCCGCCCACGCGTCCAGGCGTTGTTAGCTCAGGCGCTTGATTACCGCCTCACGGTCGTTCAGGCTGGCACCGGCTATGGCAAATCGACCGCGCTGGCCGGATTGGCTCAGCAAGGGATTCCTCTTTTTTGGTATAGCGTCGGCGAAGGCGAAGCCGACCCTCAGCCGTTCCTCGCGCATCTGATCGCCGCCTTTCGCGTTGGCTTGCCGGCGCTTTCCGATACTCCGCTGGCGCTCCTCCAAGAGATGGGCGCAGCCCGCGTGGCGGTCGATGCCCTCTTGAACGCGTCAAGCGAGCAGCTCAATTCACCGGCGCTGTTGGTCCTTGACGATTATCACCTGGCAGCTTCCAATGACGTCAGCGCATTGGTCGACCATTTCCTCACCTATATGTCGCCGCACCTCCATCTGGTCATCGCGACCCGCTATCCGCCCCGGTTCGAGAACATGGCCGGTTGGCGTGTCCGAGATGAGGTGCTCGAAATCCACCGCCAGGCGCTCGCCTTTACCCAGGACGAGATTGGGCAATTGTTCCGGGAGACGTATGGGCTCGCGCTCGCCCCGCGCGATATCCAGATGTTGGCGGACAAGACCGAAGGGTGGCCGATTGCTCTGCAGCTTGTCTGGCAGGAACTGCGCGCCAACCCGCGCGGGGATATCGCGACCTGGTTGGCGACTCGCTCCGGATCCCATGACACCCTCTTTGAATACCTCGCGCATGACGTTCTGGCGCAACAGTCCCGGGCCATTCAAGACTTTCTCTTGCAGACCTGCATCCTCCGCGACCTGACGCCGGTGGCTTGCGATGCTGTCACAGATGCCGGGATCGGATCGCATAACGGGGGTGAGCATTTGGCTGCGCTTGCGACGCGCGACCTTTTTGTCACGAATCTGGGTGGGGATCATTACCGCTATCACCACCTCTTTCATGATTTCCTGCGGGCTCAGGCGCAAGCCCGGGACGCCGATGCTGTGCGCCGGCGCCATCTTGCGGCCGGCGAATTCTATCGCCGGGCCGGGAACGGCGATGAAGCGCTCTATCATTTACTTCAGGCGGAAGCCTTTGAGGAGGCCGCGACGCTGATTCAAGAGATCGGCGAGAATGTGGTGCGTGAGGGGCGCCTCGATACACTGGCGGGCTGGGTGGATACGCTCCCCCCTGCCGTCGTCGCCGCTCACCCGCAGGTGATGTTTCTCCTGGGGCATCTCGCGCGTTTGCGCAGCCGCTTTGACGACGCGCTGGGTTGGTATGCGCAGGCTGAGCGGGTATGGCGTGTGACCCATGATGTGACCGGCATTGCCCGCGCCCTCCGCGGCCAGGCGCTTGTCTATCTCGATACGGTCCGCCCTGCCCGCGCCGAAGCGCTGTTGCAAGAGGCGCTCAAACTGGACGAAGGGTTGAATGACCGTGAGGCGCATGTGCGCTTGCTCGAGCTCCTTGCCGAGAACAAGTTGAATATGGGCAAGGTGCAGGAGGCGGAGCAGTTGCGCATCCAGGCGCGTAACCTGCGGGAAGAGTCGCCCAGTGAGGATGTGCTGAGCGTGCGCGTCAAATTGCGCACCGGCCGGTTGGATGAGGCACGTACGATCCTTGAAGGTTGGGCGCAACAGGAACGCGGTCAACTGCATGCGCCGCGTTTTCATCGCGAGACTCTGTTGATCCTTTCGCTCATCTACTCCATGCAAGGGCAGGCGGACAAGGCCCTGGCTGCCGCGCAGGACGGGATCGGCGTCGGCCGGCAGCTCCAGTCCTCTTTCATCTCCGCGGTTGGACATATGCGGTTGGGACATGCCTATCAGGTCAAGGGTGAGTTGGGCGAGGCCGTACGCTGTTATCAGGAAGCGGTGCGCCTCGGCGACGAACTCGCCGTGCGGCGGACCCGCGCCGAGGCGCGGTGGGGCATGACACGCGCTCATGGATGGGCCGGTGATCTGGAGGCGGCGCGACGCGATGCCGAGGAAGGGTTAGAAATCGCGCAAGCCGCCGGAGACGCCTGGATGGTTGCTTTGATCCTGCTCTCCTGGGGCGTGAGTGATGTGGTGATGCGCCAGGAGAGCCAGGGACTCCCGCTCCTCGCCGATGCGCTGGAGGCTTTCCGCGAGTGCGGCGATACATTCGGCATGGCCGCCGCCCGGCTGTGGCTTGCGCTCGGCCACTGGCGCATCGACCAGCACGAGCGCGCCCTCCCGCATCTGGAGGAGGCGCTCTCGCTTGCTTTGGCGCATCATTATGATTACCTGATGATCCGTCCGACCCTTTTGGGCTGGCGCGACCCGCGCGTGATTGTGCCGGTCATGCTTCAAGCCAGACAGCACGGGATTCATACAGCTTATATCGGACGCCTGCTGGCGGCCAGCGGTCTGGACAAGGTGACGTTTCATCCCGGTTACCAGCTCCGTGTCCAGACATTTGGCGCCTGGCGGGTCTGGCGCGGCGAGCAAGAGGTGACCGAGCATGAATGGCATCGTCGCAAGGCCAAACAACTCTTTCAACTCCTCGTCACGCATCGCGGCCGGCTCCTCCCGCGCGACGAGATTCTCGACCTCTTGTGGAGAGACGATGCGCCCGATACGGCGACGCGCGATTTCAAGGTGGCGCTCAACGCGCTCAACAAAGCGCTCGAGCCCGCGCGCCCCGGCGATGGCGTTCCGGCTTTTATCACCCGCGAAGACTCCGCCTATGGCTTGCGCGAGACCGCCGATGTCTGGATCGACGCCGATGACTTTACGCATCTGATCGCCCGCGCCGAGGCCTCCACCCCGGAGGAGTCGCTCGCGCTCTATCGCCAGGCGTTGGCTTTATACCAGGATGACTATTTACAGGCCGACGCTCGCTATGAAGAATGGGCAAGCGCCGAACGCGAGCGGCTGCTGGGCCTCTATCTGCGAACCGCCGACCGCCTCGCACAGCAGTTGCTCGAGCGTGGCAATTATGACGAATGCCTCGGGTGGTGCGAAAAGCTCCTGGCGCGTGATCGCTGCTGGGAGCACGCCTATCGCCTTCTCATGCGTGCCTATGCCCAGCGCGGCGACCGGGCGCAGGCCTGTCAGGTCTTTGAGCGCTGTACACGCGTTCTTCGCCTGGACCTCGACGTCGCTCCCTCTCCGGCGACGGTTGAGGTGTTCAAGCAAGTGGCAAAGGAGTAACGGACGCCGCCCGCGTGTAACTCCCGTGTAACCCCCCCCTGTTATACTTGGTCCACCGTGGGCGATGGCGCCCCATCCTCACGTTGTTCCCTTCGTCCTTTTTCCTATGCCTTTAGAGACTCCGCGCGTAGAATCGTTTATTGTGCGCTTTGTGCAGGATGCGCCGGACAACGGCGCCGACCCGGCCCAGCCCGGTTGGCACGGGGTTGTCGTTCACGTGCAATCCAACGAAGAAAAGGCATTTGTCAAGGTTGCCGACGCATTTGCGTTTATGGCGCGCTATGTGGCAATTGGCGATTTACCCCGGGGAGAGTCAGCAGAATGATTGGGGATTGGCTCGCGCGGCGTGAGATGCTGACGCCGAACAAGGTCGCACTCGTTGATACCCTTCAGGGGGGCCGGCCAATCACCTACCGTGAATGGAACCATGCGGCGAACCGGACAGCCAATTTCCTGCGTGAGCGCCTGGGCGTAAAAAAGGGTGACCGGGTCGCGGTCCTTGCCATGAACTGTGTCGAATACCTCGACCTCTGGTTTGCTTGTGGCAAGCTCGGCGCAATTCTGCAGACCTTGAACTGGCGCTTGACCCCGGCGGAATTGGCCGGGCTGATTCAGGATGCGACGCCGGCGATGCTGGTCTATGGCGCCGATTTCAGGTTCCAGGCCGCGAGTCTGCGCACACAGTTTCCGGGGTTATCGCTCGTTGCGTTGGGTGATCCGGAGGCGGATGATGCTCGTTTTGCCGATCGTGAAGGGTGCACCCCAGCACCCCCCCCGCCGGTTGAGCTCGGTTGGAATGACCCCTGGGTGATTTGTTATACCGGGGGTACGACCGGCCTTCCCAAAGGTGCGATTCTCACCTATCGCGCGATCACTGCGAACTCTGTCAATACGGTCATGAGCTGGGGGCTGACGCCGGATGATGTCACCATTCTCAATTCGCCATTATTCCATACCGGCGGACTGAATGTCTTGACCGCGCCGTTGGTTCACATTGGGGGTAAGACCATCGTCTGCCGGACTTTTGATCCCGACCAGGTATTCGATCTGATCCGCGATGCGGGGGTAACGCTGTATTTTGGCGTTCCGACTATGTTCACTACCATGCAGCAACATCCCCGCTGGGTAGAGGCCGATTTTACGAAACTCAAGCTGGTCATCAGTGGCGGCGCGCCCTGTCCCCTCCCGCTTTTTGAAAAATTCTGGGAGCGGGACGTCGATTTCAAAACCGGCTATGGCCTCACCGAAGCGGGGCCGAATACCTTCTGGCTCCCGCGTGAAGATGTGCGACGCAAACCGGGCGCGGTCGGTTTTCCGCTTTTTCATGTCGAGGTCAAGGTGGTGGATGCACAAGGGGACGAATGCGCTGTCGAACAGGTAGGCGAGTTGATGATTCGGGGTCCACATGTCTGCGGCGGTTATTGGAATCGTCCGGAAGAGACAACGAAAGCGATTACGCTGGAGGGCTGGCTGCACACGGGCGATCTTGCGCGTCGCGATTCCGAGGGATACTATTACATCGTCGGGCGCTCCAAGGATATGATTATCTCGGGTGGAGAGAATATCTATCCGGCCGAGGTTGAGAGCGTCATACATGCCCATCCTGCAGTCGTCGAGGCTGCGCTCATCGGCGTGCCTGATTCGAAATGGGGAGAGGTGGGACGGGCCATTGTCGTCACGCGTCCCGGCGCGCCGCTTGCCGAGCAGGAATTGATCGATTTTTGCCGGGAGCGTCTTGCTAAATACAAGGTTCCGAAATCAATGCTCTTGATCGACACTCTTCCCAAGACCGCCGCCGGCAAAGTGGACAAAAAATTGCTGACCGAAAAGTACGGAGGATGATGCGCTACGCCCAGATTATGAGTACCGGCAGCTATGTGCCGGAACGGATGATGACCAACGCTGAATTCCAGCCGTTGCTTGGCGAATCGGTCGACGAATGGCTGGTCAAGAACGTCGGCATCAAGGAACGGCATTTCATGTCGCCCGAGCAGGTCACGTCTGATCTGGCGGTCAACGCCGCGCGCGTGGCCCTCGCGCGTGCACAGCTTGAACCGACCGACCTGGACCTGGTCATCGTCACCAGCGATACCCCCGATTACATCAGCCCCGGCACGGCGTCGGTCGTGCAGGCCAAACTTGGCGCGGTGAATGCGGGCACTTTTGACGTGAATTGCGCCTGCGCTGCATGGGTGACCGGATTGGACATTGCGGCCAAGCAGATCGCTGTCGATCCAGGTTACTCTCATGTCCTAGTTGTCGCCGCATACGGCATGAGCAAGTATATCGACTGGAAGGACAAGGCGACGGCAACGCTGTTTGCGGATGGCGCGGGCGCGGTCGTGCTCCGTGCGGGAGACGAGCCCGGCTTTATGGCATCCAAGCTCATCGCTGCGGGCGAGTATCATGATGCGCTGGGCATCTATGTGGGAGGCAACCTGCATCCGGCGACGGCTGAGAACCTGGAACGGTATGGGCCATCGTATGTCAAGTTTGTCAGGAAATTTCCCAAGGCATTCAACAGCGATCACTGGCCGGTTCTGATCCGGGATGTCTTGAAAAAGGCGGACCCGGCGCTCACCCTGGACGATATTGATCAATACTATTTTACGCAGCTCAATCTTCGCACCATCGAGACGACGATGGCCGCGCTCGCCCAGCCGATGTACAAGACCCACTGGGTGATGGACAAATGGGGTTATACCGGTTCCGCCTGTATTCCCATGGCGCTCGACGATGCTATTGCACAGGGCAAGGGACCCCGGCCTGGCGACCGCGTCATGTTCTGCGCCAGCGGCGGCGGAATTGCCATGGCCGCCGCCCTTTTTCAGTGGACAGAATAGTGGTCAGTGGTCAGTGGTCAGAAAAACAAGGGGGCGTGTTGCCGGAAGCGATCAAGAGTTACAGGGATTTAAAAGTCTGGCGCAGAGGAATCGATCTGGTCAAGAGTGTCTATGCCTTGATCGCGAAATTTCCAAAATACGAGAATTATGGACTGGCCGATCAACTGCGCCGGTCGTCGATCTCGATCCCTTCAAACATTGCGGAAGGGGCAGCGAGACAGCATACCGGCGAATTTAAACAATTTCTGCATATAGCGCTGGGTTCTGCCGCAGAAGTAGATACACAAATCGTTATTGCCTCGGAATTGGGATACATTACGCAGCAGGAAGCGGAAAGCATTACGGAAGCAATCGTCGAAATTCGCAAAATGACCTTTGCTTTGATTTCGCACCTGCCAAATTAAGAGTGGGTAAGCGTCAGTGCAAGATACTGACCACTACCCACTGACCACTAACCACTATGTATATCGGAAATTGGATGGAACGGGGGGAGCGCTACTATCCGGACGCGTTGGCGGTCGTCGACCTCGCCAGGGGGGCGGCGGGGCGCTTTACCTATCGGCAGATGAACGAGCGCGCGAACCGGCTGGCCAACTGGCTGCGCGACACGGCGAACGTGCAGCGCGGCGACCGCGTAGGCATGCTGGCCCTCAACGGCGTCGAATATCTCGATGCATTCTTTGCCTGTGGCAAACTGGGCGCGATCCTGGTCCCATTTAACTGGCGCAGCCACTGGCGCGAGCTGGTCGACCTGGCGCAAGCTACAGACCCCCGGGTCCTCATCTATTCCGACGAGTTTCGCGACAATGTCTGCAATCTCCAACGGGAGTGTCCTGGCATTATCCGATATCTCCACCTGGAAGGGGAGGGCGCGCCGGGTAGCCAGCTTTACGAACCGATCCTGAAGGCATCCAGTGCTGCGCCGGTGCGCAATGAATTAGTGGATGCTGAGGATATCATCTGTCTGCTCTTTACCGGTGGAACCAGCGGCGCCCCCAAGGCTGCCCAGGTCTCGTACCGGATGATTGGGTGGAATACACTCAACACCATCGTGCACGAACTGGAGCGCAAGGATGTGACCATCACGCACACCCCCATGTTCCACACGGGCGGCTTACTGGTCTATACCATCCCATTATTGACGCTGGGCGGCACGATCGTCATCGTGCGCAAATGGACGCCGGATGAAATGCTCGAACTGATCGCGCGCGAAAAGGTGACCATGTTCTTTTGTATTCCGACTCAGTACCAGATGATGCTCCAGTCTCTCCATTTTGCCACGAGCTCCTTCAAGACTGTCCGCTTTCTCACGAGCGGCGGCGCTCCGCTGCCTGTGCCTGTCATCCGCGCCTATCGGGAGCAGCATGGCGTCATCTTTAAACAAGGGTTTGGCATGACTGAATTTGGTCCCGGCGTCTTTTCCATGGGGCCGGAATACGCCGAGAAAAAGGCGGGCAGTATCGGCATGCCCAACTATTTCGTCGATGCCCGAGTGGTGGATGATGGGAACCATCCATTGCCGCCGGAATCGATCGGGGAATTGGTGCTCAAGGGGCCGTCAATGTGCTCCGGCTATTTTAACAATCCCGAGGCTAGCCGCGAGGCCGTGGATGAGAATGGGTGGTTCCATACCGGTGACCTGGCGCGCGTCGACAAGGATGGGTTTTTCTATATCGTCGACCGGAAAAAGGATATGTTTATCTCAGGCGGCGAGAATGTCTATCCCGTCGAGATTGAAAAGGTCCTGTACGAACATCCCGCGGTCGCACAGTGCGCCGTGATTGGCGTGCCCGATCCCAAATGGGGCGAGATCGGTAAAGCGTTTGTCGTTTGCAAGCCCAAGACACACGTGACCGAAAAACAATTGCTCGACCACTGCCGAGCCAACCTGGCGAGTTTCAAGGCGCCCCATTCAGTGGTCTTTGTCAATGTGCTCCCCATCTCGGCGGCAGGCAAGATACTCAAACGACAGCTCAAATAGAGGAGAATAACAATGCGGTTAAAAGACAGGGTCGCAATCGTCACCGGCGGCGCGGCCGGCATTGGAGCGGCGACGGCCGAACGTTTTGCCGAAGAGGGCGCCAAGATAGTGATCTGCGATGTGGCGAAAGAAGCGGGTGAGGCGCAGGTCAGCAAGCTGGGCCCGGACGCCAGCTTTTATATGGTGAACGTGGCCGACCGGGAAGCGGTCCAAAAGTTTGTGGACGATGTGTTTGCAAAATACGGTCGCATCGATGTCCTGGTCAACAACGCGGGAATCCTGCGTGACGGCCAATTGGTCAAGTTCAAGGATGGTCAATTGACTGGACAGATGGCCGAAAAGGATTTCGATCTGGTCATCTCGGTTAATCTCAAAGGCGTGTTTAACTGCACCCAGGCGGTTGCCCCGTATATGATTCGCGGCGGGGGTGGCGTGATTCTGAATGCGAGCTCAATCGTCGGACTTGACGGCAATTTCGGCCAGACCAACTATGTCGCGACCAAAGCGGCCGTCGTCGGTATGACCAAGACCTGGTCGCGCGAGCTGGGGCGTTACCATATTCGAGTCAATGCCATCGCACCAGGTTTTATCGCCACCGACATGATTAAATCGATGCCGGACAAGATCATTGAGGGGATGAAAGCCAAGACGCCCTTGGGCCGCATGGGCGAGCCGCGCGATATTGCCAACGCGTACCTCTTTCTCGCCTCGGACGAGGCCAGCTTTATCAGCGGCGAGGTGCTGCGCGTCGATGGCGGCATTGTCGTTGGGACTTGACGCGTGATCCGTCAAGCGCAAGCGCACGATTTAGGGAAAGGAGGAACTTACAAGACGCATTAAACGAATTCGCAATTTGCAATTCGCGATCCGCAATTTACCCAGGAGGAGAGAGATGAAAAAGCTTACGATCATTGCCCTTGTCGCCCTTGCCGTACTGTTGCTCGCCTGCAACACCCCGGCTGCGGTGACCTCGGTCCCGCCGACCGCGGCGCCCCAGCCGGCGGCTACGATTGCACCGGCCGCGACGACCGCCTCGACCGGCGGTAACCCGATCAAGGTCGGTCTGCTCACCGACGATTCCGGCTCGCTCGCAATCTATGGCCCGATGCTGGAACGTGGCGTTGCCCTCGGTATTGAATACGCGACCGATGGCTCGAACACGATTGCCGGCCGGCCCGTAAACATTATCACCAAGGATACGGCCTCCAAGCCCGATGTTGGCACTCAGGTCGCGCGTGACCTCATCGAAAAAGAGAACGTAGATATCCTCGTCGGCCCACCCAACTCGGGTGTCGCCATCGCCGTGTCTGATCTTGCTCTGCAGAACAAAAAGATCATCATCAACATGGCTGCGAGCCCGGACATTACCGGCAAGAACTTTAATCCGTACGTCTTTAGAACCGGCCGCACCAGTATCCAGGATGCTCTCGCCAGTGCGACTGCATTAAAGTCCATGGGCAAGACCTTTGTCCAGATTGCCCCGGATTATGCCTTTGGTTATGGCTCGGCGCAGGGTTTCTACAACGCCGTCAAAGCCCAGGGTGGAACATTCGCGATCAACGACAGCGCCGACAAGGTCGGTGCTGTGTACATTCCACAGGATGCCAAGGATTTTACCCCGTACCTGCAAAAAGTCCTGGATTCGAAGGCGGATGTGCTCATCGTAACCTGGGCCGGCGCGGGCTTTGTGCCGCTCTTTACCCAGATGCAGCAGCTCGGCGTGTTCAAAGCGATGAAGGTCTACACCGGCATGGGCGACAATCAATCGCTCAAGGCTGGCTATACCCCGGCAATCGGCGCGGTGGGCATTAATGTCTATCACTATACTCTGCCTAAGACTGCAATCAACGATTGGCTGGTCCAGCATCACACAGCCAAGTACGGCACTCCGCCCGACCTCTTCACAGAGACCGGGTTTACCGTCGGCCAGATGATTGTCGCCGGACTCAAAGCGACGAACGGCGATGCGAGCGCAGACAAGCTCATCCCGATCTATGAAAAGCTGTCGTTTGACGGGCCCAAGGGCAAATACACGGTCCGCAGCTATGACCACGTGATGTTGCAGACCCTGTACGTCGTCAAGCTCACGAACGTCACCGATCCCGACTTTAAATTCTTTGACCTCGTTCAGGAATTCAAACCGGAAGATACCGCACCCCCGTGCGCGCTCGACGGTACTTACAAGAGCCGCTGCCCGGCCACCCCATAGCGCCAGTCTATCCATCGTTCGCCCAGCAGCCGACAAGTCGCTGGGCGAACGATCCCGTGGTCTAGGCGCGAGACAGAGCGAGATATGGACGATCGTATCATCCTTGAAGCGCAGCACTTGCGCAAACAGTTCGGAGGGCTCGTCGCCGTCGGCGATGTCTCGTTGCGCGTCCGCGCCGGCGCGCTCCACTCGATCATCGGGCCGAATGGGGCTGGCAAGACGACCCTGTTCAATCTGTTGAGCGGCGCCTTTCACCCCACTTCCGGGCATGTGGTCTATAATGGCCGTGACATTACGGGCCTGCCGCCGCACCGGGTGGCGCACCTCGGTATCGGACGTTCTTTTCAGATTACCAACCTCTTTCCCAACCTTACCGTCCTTGAAAATGTCCGTCTGGCCGCACAGGCGATGGGGCGTGGAAATCTGAACCTCTTTGTCTCGGCAACGCGTTATCGCGATTACGAGGTCCGGGCGCAAGACGTGCTGACGCTGGTCGGTTTGGCCGACAAGGCCAATCTCCTGGCGACAACACTGCCGCACGGGGACAAGCGCAAGCTCGAAATCGGAATCCTCCTCGCGCTCGACCCGCAGGTCCTCTTGCTGGACGAGCCGACGGCGGGCATGGCTTCGGAACAAGTGCCCCAGCTCATGACGTTGATTGCCCGGGTTCGGGAAAAGGGGAACAAGACCATTCTCCTCGTCGAGCACAATATGCAGGTGGTAATGAATGTCTCGGATGCGATTACCGTCATGCATATGGGTAATGTCCTCGCCGAAGGGACGCCCAAAGAGATCGCGGCGAACGAACAGGTCCAAAGGGCATACCTTGGAGAACTGTACAAATAATGGCAAATCTCCTGGAGGTCGATTCCATCCAGACCTATATCGGTCAATTTCACATTCTCGAAGGGGTCTCGCTAGCTGTGCCGGAGGGGAGCATCACTGCGTTGTTGGGACGGAATGGCGCGGGCAAGACGACGACGTTGAAATCCATTATCGGGCTGACCCCGCCGCGCGAGGGGCGAGTCCAGTTTGCCGGCGTCGAATTGCAGGGCCGGCGCCCATACGATATCGCCTGCCTCGGCATTGGCTATGTGCCCGAGCATCGCGCCATCTTTCGCGACCTGACCGTCGAGGAGAATTTACGCATCGCCGAGCGCCGGCGTGGCGACCTGGCGCACCGGCGGGATATGATCATGTCCCTCTTTCCCGATCTCAAGCGCCTCATCAAGCTGGCCGGGGGCCAGTTATCAGGCGGCCAGCAGCAGATGCTGGCGATTGCCCGGGCGCTTGTCGCCGATAATCGCCTGCTCTTGATTGACGAGCCGAGCGAGGGCTTGGCGCCGGTGGTCATCGAGCAGCTCATGGCCTCCATCCGACAGTTGAGCTCGCACACGACGGTGCTGCTCGTGGAGCAGAACTTTATCATGGCAAGCCAGTTGGCCGATTTTTATTATCTCGTCGACGATGGCAAGACGGTCAAGCACGGGACAATGGCTGAACTCGTGAACGACCGCGAGACGATTTCCCGATATCTCGGCGCGGCGTGACCCCCACCCCCACCCCCGACCCCTCCCCCGTCAAACGGGAGAGGGGAGAAGGCTTGACTATCCCGGCCCCTCCCGCTGTGGAATAGGAGAGGGGAGATGGTTTGAGGCATTCATCTATGGCTGTTCTTGCGCGTAATCGCAATACCATTCTGGTCATTCTCTTTTTCATCCTCCTGTTTGGATTGGCGCTCCAGGGTACGAGCCCCGCGACTTTGGTCGCGATTCTGCTGTCAGGTCTTACGCTTGGTGCGCTCTATTTCCTCGTCGCCGGTGGGCTGTCGCTCATCTTTGGGCTGATGGATGTGCTGAATTTTGCGCATGGTTCGCTGTTCATGTTCGGGGCTTATGCCGGTTGGACCTTTTTCATCAATCCCCGGTTGATTTTCAATACCGCTCCACTGTTGCTCGTTCTGGCTGCCCCGCTGGTTCTTCACCCGTTGATCGCGCGGCGGCTCACCCTGCCCCGCGCCGGCCGCTGGGTTGCAGGCGCCATCGCCGCCGGATTGCTGTTCCTGGCGCTGCGCGATTTCCCGCTTGACAAGCTGGTGGCGATGGGTGCGAGCATGACCGGCAAGGTGATCGAGACGGCGCAAGCGGAAGATCCGCTGCTGGGTATGTTGGGACGCCTGGCCTTATTCCTGGTCGCCGGGTTGGTCGTCACGCTCGCGCTTGGCCCCAGCCGCGATGCGGAACGGGTCAACCATCCCCGCGTCCTGGGACTTGCCGCCGGGTTATTGGTGGTGGGTGTCGCGATGCTCGTGTGGCGGGATGCCCTTGAGCAATCGATTCTGGGCATGGAAAATACCGGACGTTTCATCCTGGCTCTGCTGGTTGGCGCGGGCACTGGCGCAATTCTCGGCGCAGCGATGGAATGGGGATTGATTCGCCCGCTCTACAAGCGCCCGATCTATCAGGTGCTGCTCACGCTCGGCCTCGTCTTTGTCGCCGACCAGGTTGTGCGCTCTGTCTGGGGACCCGCCGGCGCATTCATGGACATGCCAACCCTGTTCAATACGGATAGTCCGAATTGCCCGTCGCCGGACCTTTTTGCCTGGTTCAGCCAGCACTGCAATTCGATTCTCGTTCTGGGCCGGCCCTTTCCCAGTTATCGCGCCTTTATCATTCTCATTGGCTTGCTGATTGTGATTGCGGTGATTCTCTTGATGCAGCGCACGCGCCTGGGAATGATTATTCGTGCCGGCGTCCAAGACAGCGAGATGGTTGAGGCGCTGGGGATTAATGTTCGCCGTATCTTTACGCTTGTCTTTGCTATTGGCGCGGGGCTGGCCGGGCTGGGCGGGGTGGTCGCCGCGCCGTTCCTCGGCGTCTATCCTGGTATGGCGATGGAGTTTTTGCTGCAAGCCTTTATCGTGATTGTTATCGGTGGCATGGGGAGCATCCCGGGCGCAGCGCTTGGGGCGGTGCTGGTCGGGCTGGCCCGCGCCTATGGGGATCATCTGGTGCTTGCCGGCGTCCAATTGCCTTTTATGTCGGAAGCGGTGTCCGGCTCGCCGGCGATTGCCCGCGCCTCGACCGTGCTTTTAATGGCGATTGTATTGATGATTAAACCGACCGGTATCTTTGGCAAGAAAGAATAAGGGGATAGGATCACGCATGCTCAAATCTTTCTGGCAACGCAATTCCGCGTATCTGCTCCTGCTGATCGCGCTGATCCTTCTCCCGTTTGCGCTGGCGCTCGTGAGCCGCGAGCCGTTGGAAAAGGGTATGCCCCTTTTTGTGCAGGGGCTAATGGTCCAGGTCTTTATCCTGGCGGTCTTTGCATTGAGTTATGATATCCTGATGGGGCACATTGGGATTCTATCGTTCGGCCATGCCCTCTTCTTTGGCACCGGCGCATACGGCATTGGCATTCTCTTGAAATATGCGAACTGGTCGATCCCAGTAGCCCTTCTTGCCGTCGTCATTCTCACCGCCCTTGAGAGCCTGGTCCTTGGCGTCCTGTCGCTGCGCGTCCGGGGCACCTATTTTGCCATGGTAACGCTGGCATTTGCCACGGTTGCCTTTATCCTCGTCGAAGCGACCGATTTTCGGCAGTGGACTGGCGCAGAAGACGGTCTGCATGCAGTGCCCATTCCCGACATGATCAACCCGACCCTGCATCGCCTCGATTTCTATTATCTCGCCCTCGCTTTTGCCGTCGGCGTGTTTCTCCTCGTTCGCCTCTTTGTCGATTCGCCGGCGGGGCGGGTCTGGTCGGCCATCCGCGAGAACGAGCCGCGCGCCATCTCGATTGGCTACAACACGCTCTTGTTCAAGGTGCAAGCGACGATGGTCGCCGGGGTTATCGCCGGGCTGGCGGGCGCGCTTGACGGCATGTTCAATATGGGCGCCAACCCGCAGTCTATGGACGTGGGGACCACCATCAATGCGCTGCTCATGACCATCATCGGCGGTTCGGGCACGTTGATCGGCCCGATGATCGGCGCGGCGGTGCTCCAACTCCTCGGCTATGTGCTGAACCTGTACCTCGGAGAAATCTGGCAGCTGGTATTCGGACTCATCTATATCCTGTTGGTGCTCTTTTTGCCTTATGGGATCGTCGGTACATGGCGCAGTCGTAACCTCTCCTGGCGCGGCATGTGGAACAACACCTTGGGTCGTTGGTTCGCCATGCTCCGCGGGGCCGGGTCCAATCCAACCCGTTAACCGCGCGGTTATCGAGCTATTCTTGCGCTCTGTTTGTTTCGGTAGTATGCTAAAACCGTGGTCCCCTTTCTGCGACTCGCCGCTTTGCGCCGCGACCGCAGCGCGTTTCAGTCCCTCCTGTTTTACTGGAGCGTCAATGCGGTTATCGTCGCGTTTTGGCTCTGGCTTTATCATCCGGTGTTCGATTACCTGGGGACCATCTTTACGGCAGAGGATTTTCGTACCAACCAGATCGTTCTCGTCGCCGTCATCGTCTTGATCATTTACCAGGTCCGCCGGGGTTCTTGGGCCCTGCGTCTTGACCTGACCCCGCAGCTCTGTTTACCCGCGCTTGCCATCGCCCTGGGCAGTTCGTTCCTCTATCTCGCCGTCGAACGATTCCTCGACATCAACACCATTTCGGCCAGCCTTTTCGGTCTTGCCAGCTATGGCCTGCTCGGCCTGTGGATGGAACGGCACGCGTGGCGACAGGGCTTGCCTGCCGTACTCCTCCTTGTCGGCACGCTTCCCTTTGGCGAACACTTGCAAACTTTTGTCGGTTATCCGCTGCGCATCCTCACGGCAACCATCGTCCGTGATGGGCTCAATGCCGCTGGCATTGCCTCGGCGGGGGTCGATACGATTCTGAGGCTGGAGAATGGTGTATCCCAGGTAGACCTCCCGTGCAGTGGTGTCAAGAGCATTTGGACTGGTCTCTTATTCCTGATCGCGGCGACCTGGCTGGAACGCCGCGCGCTCGGTGTACGCTGGCTCATGGTGGCCTGCGCATTGGGTGTGCTCCTTCTGCTCACGAATATTCTTCGGGTCGGCGTGCTGGTGGTCGTTGGACAGATATTGGACTCCCAAATCGGGGCGGAAATCATCCATGTCCCGCTCGGCGTACTGGGCTTTGTCGCCGCGTGTGCCGGCGCATTCGTACTCTTGCGCCGGTTGCCGTCGATCGCCGATGCGACCCGGGCAACGACTCTGCTGGCGCGTCCCGCCTGGCTTTTTCCGACCTTGGCTGCAGCGATTCTCATCCTGGGTCTCCTCTATGCGCCACGCCAACCGGTCGGGCTGGTTGCGCCCGTCCCGAAATGGCAGCTCCCTTCAGATCTGATGGCCGAGGTGCTCCCGCTTTCTTCCAGGGAGGTGGATTGGTTCCGGGGGGATGGGGCGGAATCGGCTGAACGGTGGAGCTTCGGGTGGCGTGGGCTAACGGGATCGATGATGCTGATTACAAGCTCGACCTGGCGGGCGCAGCATCGTCCCGAGCGGTGTTTCGAGGTATTCGGCCTGACGCTTGAGGATTCTGCAACGCAACTGATCTCACCCGATTTCCCTATTCGCCGCGTCTCGCTTGGCCAGCGCGATCAGCCACATCTCTATCAGGCCGCCTATTGGTTCCAATCTGCCACCCGCACGACCGACGATTATGGCACTCGCTTGTGGGCCGATCTCTCGCCCGTTCGCTCCCGATGGGTGCTTGTCACGCTCCTCTTTGATGGCTCTCCCGATCCAGGCGACTCTCGGCCTCTGG
>JBAVQS010000390.1:0-6475 GCA_049694275.1 Anaerolineae bacterium
ACTGTGCTCGAACATCGTGTATAATCTCTGGCGAGTTGGAAGTCATGGTTTCTCTCCTGAAGTGGTTTGGGCAAACTCACTTTACCAGAGAGGAGCCTGACTTTCAACTCAAATGAAACGCACCCAATTCATAAACTCTAGCACATATCTAAATTCGTTCTTTACGCTGTCTCCAGGGAGAGCTTTGCTGTTCCCCTGTGCTTTCCCGACTGGTTGACTCACTTGTTCGTGCTTCTGGTTCCTGTTCTAAGCGGCCAAGACCAGGTGCTGTAGATTGGCCGCATTATTTGTCTGCTCAGATCCCGGGAGGGAAATTCTGTGAAATTAAGACGCCCCATGACGCTGCTCGTCAGCGTCCTTATTGCTTTGGTATTCTTTGTATTGCTACTCGCCGGTCCCGGCCAGGTTGCGCCTGCTCTGGCGCAGGGTCCGGGAGGTGGACATCGTCCGACCGAATTGCGGATGACGAGGGCGCACCCGTTCACGGGGGACGTGCGCCAACTCCCTCAGATAAAACCCGTCAAGCAGGAGCGCCCCGAAGTTGAAGAGCCTGACCCGAATCCTAAAGTCTACGGTGCGGCAAACCCTGCCCCAAGCGCACCGTCTACCGTGAGCGGCCCGCATGCGCCTGCCCCCAGCCCGAACATCACCTTTGACGGTCTCGATTTTGCTACCTGGGGCGCGGGACACCCGCCGGACACCAACGGCGATGTCGGTCCTACCTATTACATCCAGGCCGTCAACACCTCCATTGGCATCTTTAACAAGAGCACCGGCGTCCGCGTCGCCGCGTTCACATACAATACCTTCATGAGCCAGGGCGCCTTTGGCAACCTGTGCGATACCAATAACTTTGGCGATCCCGTCGTCCTGTATGACAGCTTTGAGGACCGCTGGTTCATCACCGACTTTGCCTTCACGCTAGACGGTTCGGGTAATGTCATCAACCCACCGGGGAGCTTTCAGTGCTTTGCGGTTTCCAAAACCGGTGACCCGGTGAGCGGCGGATGGAATTTTTACTCCATCAACACGACCGGCGGCCTCGGCGATTATCCCAAGTTCGGTATTTGGCCCGACGGTATCTACATGTCGGCGAATATGTTCGGCTACGCGTCCGGCGCTGCATTCCAGAACGTGCGCCTCTATGCCTTTAACAAGGCCCAGATGTATGCCGGCGCGCCGAGCATCCAGGTCGTCTCATTCGACGTTGCAGACGGGTCCGAGTTCACACTACTGCCGAGCAACGCCCGTCTCCAGACCGGCGCACCGCCATCCGGTACGCCCAACTATTTTGTATCTACGTGGGAGTTTCTGAACGCTCAAGATGTGTACAAGTTCCATGTGGATTGGAATAGCATCTCCCTCTCGACGCTGACTGGGCCTTTCAACCCCCTGGCCAGCAGCAGTTGGCCGAACGCCGCCGTGCCCAATGCGCCCTCGTCAGGCGGCAACAGCCTGGACGTGCTTCAAATCCGGGCGATGATGCAAAACCAATATACGAACATCGGCGGTGTCGAGTCGCTCTGGGCGACTCATACCGTGCGCCGGCAGAACACCTCGGGGTTCGCGGCGCCTCGCTGGTACCAGATTCCGGTGACCGGCGGTACCATCGGCCCCAACGACCTTCAGGCGACGACCTGGGACCCCGACGGGGCGAATGTCTTGTACCGATTCATGCCCAGTCTTGCGGTTGACCGTGCCGGCGATATGGCGCTCGGGTACAGCACGTCGAGCTCGACGACCAAGCCCGCCATCATGTACGCGGGACGCCTCTCGACTGATCCAGTCAATACGTTTAGTCAGGGCGAGCAGTTGCTCTGGCAGGGTACCGGTACCCAGGTGGGCAACTGCGGCAGTTCGGCGTGCATCCGTTGGGGTGATTATAGCGCGATGACACTCGACCCGGATGGCTGTACTTTCTGGTATACCAATGAATACTATGCGACAGATGGGCTGAACGACCTCACCCGCATCGGCTCGTTCACTTTCCCCTCCTGCACGGCCGTCGGAAGTGGCGGGACTGTTCAGGGGACCGTGACTCGCGCCAGCGACAGTACGCCGATCAACGGCGCCTCCATCCAGTTCGGCAGCCGGTCGACGACCACGAACGCGAGCGGTTTTTATCAGTTCACGAATGTCCCGGCGGGGACGTACTCGAACATCACTGCCAGTTATCCGGGGTACAACTCGGGCTCGGCCAGTCCGGTGACTGTGACCGATGGCGGCACGACGGTCAAGGACTTTGCACTCACCACCGCCGCGGCCAGCGGGTGCTTTGTCGATACCGCACAGGCTGACTTTCAACTGGGTGTCTCCACGAACTGCGATCTGACCACCAGCCCCGGCGATGTCACCCTGTCGAATGCCCCAACTATAGACCAGCAGAACACGACCCTCGGCACGAGCGGTGTTGGCGTCACCATCACGACTTGGGGAGGGCAGACATTTACTCCAGCCATTACCGGCCAACTCACGCGGGTTGATATCAATCTGTTTTGCTCCGGCTGCACGGGCACGACGCCCAATCTGACTCTCTCGGTCAGGGCGACGAGCAGCAATCTGCCCACGGGCGCCGACCTCGCGTCCGCGACGATTCCAGGCTTTTCCAGTGGGGCCGCGGTTTACTATACTGCGAACTTTGGCAGTCCGGCGACGCTGACGGCTGGCACCAAGTATGCGATAGTAATACGTCCGGTCGCAAACCCCTCTCCGGGGACCTATGCTCTCACCCGTAGCGGCACGTCCACACTGGGAGCCGACGTTTACGCGGGCGGTACGCGGGTGTCTGGGGCAAGCAGCGGTACGGTTTGGTCCATTCCAACGACCGGCGGTATCACGACCGACGCCGGTTTCAAGGCCTACATGCAGACCGGTTATGCGTTGTCCGGCAATCTGGTCTCTTCGCTCAAGGATGCGAACCCGGCTGCGGGTTATACACCCAACTGGACCACTCTGTCGTGGACTGCTTCGACACCTGCTAACACAACCCTCCAGTTCCAGGTGGCAGCCAGCAATAGCGCGTCGGGACCGTTCAACTTTGTCGGTCCTGATGGCACGAGCGCCACTTTCTTTACCACCAGCGGCGCGTCGCTCAGCCAGTTCAATGGCTTCCGGTACTTGAAATATAAAGCCTATCTGAGCACGACGGATAGCACTGTGACCGCGACTTTGAATGACGTCACGATCTGTTTCACCGACATTGCGCCGACCGACACGCCGACACCAACGAATACGCCGACGAATACGCCGACGGATACGCCGACTGACACGCCTACGAGCACAAGCACGCCGACTGACACGCCGACGAATACGCCGACGAGTACGCCAACCGATACGCCTACGAGCACAAGCACGCCAACGAACACACCGACCGACACGCCGACGAACACGCCGACTGATACACCGACGGATACGCCGACTGACACGCCGACGAATACACCGACCGATACGCCGACGAATACGCCGACCGATACGCCGACGAATACGCCGACCGATACGCCGACGAATACGCCGACGAATACGCCAACCGACACGCCTACGAGCACAAGCACGCCGACGAACACACCGACCGACACGCCAACGAATACATCAACGAATACGCCAACCAACACACCGACGAGCACATCCACGGATACCCCGACAAATACACCGACCGATACACCGACCGACACGCCGACATTAACGAATACATCAACGAGCACACCGACAAATACACCGACAAATACACCGACGAATACGCCGACGCCCACGCAGACACCCTCCGGTCCGAGCGCCGACCTGGAGATCGTCAAGAAGGGGGTCCCGGGACCGCTGAGCGCCAACTTGCTCGGCTACAAGCTGACGGTGACGAACAAGAGCAAGATCACGGTGCGCAACATCGTGGTGGTGGATCAACTACCCGCCAACGTCACCTATCAGAGCTTTACCAAGCCGGCGCTGTCCAAGTGGACATGCGTGTATGACAGCGTGGCGAACCGGGTGACCTGTCTGCTGCCCTCGCTGGCGAAAGGCACATCGTCGACGATTACGATTCAGACGCAAGTCAACGGAGTGAGCGATTATTGGGTCAACTGCGCCACCGTCTCCTCGTCGTCGCCGGACCCGAACTTGAAGAACAACACTTCATGCTATGCACTGAATGGGAACTGGCAGCCCGTTACCCCGACGCCAACGAGTGTGAACGGGCCTAATTCTGACTCGTCCAATCAAAATCAACTTGATCCAGGCGCATCCCCGGCGGGGAGCACGGGTGACGGTTGGAGCGCCTTGCTGCAATCGCTGTGGAAGATGCTGACAGGGTGGGTCGAGCCGGTGCGGCAGGTAGCAAGTCAATAAGCAAATAAAGACAGGGCTGAATTCTCATTCAGCCCTGTCTCTTTTGGACGGAACTTGGCTCTGTGTCCACAAGCAAAAGCGACATTGACATGTTCATGGTTTCGCGCTATGTTGACGGTATGGATAGAGTACGCGTACTCCGCTCGATCATCGTCGTTTTCCTGGTGATGTTGTGGCTCGGCCCCTGGGCCGGCTCACTTCACTCAGCCGCACGACTGGTTCGCCTGACGACAACCGGCGATATTGCCGCTTTTGAATGGGCGCCGCGCGGTGATGCCCTCGTGTTTACGCGCCCCGGGCGCGCCATTCCCCTTACCCCCACGCGCCAGCAGACGATCACTGACCTTTATCTGGTCGCGACGACTGGCGGCGGGGCTGTGCTGTTGGCTACGAATGCCAACCTGCCGGCGCTCTCTCTGGATGGGACGAGGATTGCATTTGTCGAGCTGGGAGGGGATGGCGCATCCAGCTTGCATTTATATGATCTTGCGAGTCATCAGGACCGTACGTTGGAGGCGATTGACTGGGGCGCGCGCCCACAGTGGGATCGCGCCGGTCGGTTGCTCTATGCCCGGCAGGGGAGGGCACAGGCGCTCAATGTCGGTACGGCGGATCATCACATCCTCTCGGCCCAAACCTTGCCTGCGAACTGGGTTGCCTCTCCGGGAGGCGACCGGATTGCGTTGGTGTCATCTGATGGCTTGCACCTCATCGGCAATGGAAATGATATTCGAGCTTTTACCGCGCGAGGCGGGATGCGCGTACAGGGAGAACTGCGCTGGTCCCATGATGGCACGCGTCTCGCGTTCCTGATTACACAAGATGGCGTTGATCCGGAGCTATGGATGGTGCAGGCGGATGGGAGCAATGCCAGGCGGCTGGCGGCGGGACGCACCGAATATTTTGCCGGGGTAGACTGGGCGCCGGATGATTCCAACCTGATTTTTACGCGGACGCCCACCGGCAGCTCAATCAGTAGCGCATCGGAAATCTGGCGGGTGCAGGCAAACGGCTCGCGCGCTGAGGCACTGACCCGCAATCATACCGAAGAGGTCGCCCCGCGCTATTCTCCGGATGGACGGCAGATCGCGTTCTTGCGGGATGGGGATGTGTGGGTGATGACGGTGGATGGCGCGGCGTTGCCGCTCGCCGATCCAACACCGAACTCGCCGCCCGTGCAGGAGATTCCCCCCGCCGGGCCCATTCCGCCCGCGCCACATGTTCCTGCCGCGCAGTTGACTCCGCCCGCCAGCATCCGCGTTTACCACGATGCAAGCTTGAATAGCTGTCGCAACGAGCCCGATGGGCAGATTGATACCCTCGATTTCGAGACGTATGTGAAACGGGTCGTCCCGGCAGAGGTCTATTCGACCTGGCAGCCTGAGGCGCTCAAGGTGCAAGCGGTCGCGGCGCGCAGCTATGCGTGGTACTGGGTTTTGCAGCACACCGCGCAGAGCTGGGATGTGATGGATTCGACCCGTTACCAGCAAATGTGCGACGCGCAGTATGCCTCTACGGATGCAGCCGTGGACGCGACGCGCGGGCAGCGTGGGGACTATGGCTGGAATGTGATTTTTGCGGCGTACAGCGCCAACAACGGCGACCCGACAGTCCAGCCTTCGTGGAACAATTCCTATCTCATCGCAGTCGACGATCCGGTCGATTTTGGGAATGCGGTATATGGGAATGGATATGGGATGAGCCAATGGGGGGCGCAGCGATGGGCCTCCGCACCCTATAATTGGAACTATCAGCAAATTCTGATGCACTATTATACCGATATTACGGTCGAGTCGCCGGCAGGAAGCGTCCCGGATACCACCCCGCCGATTGGCGCGTTGATTGCGCCGTGGTCTAACTGGGGTCTGACCTCGAATCATGCCTTTATGCAGGCGAGCGCGAGCGATGATGCCTCGGGCGTCTCGCAGGTGAATCTGAACCTTCGATATACCGATGGGAGTGGGATTCAGAACATAGTCCTTTATCCCGCTTATGACGGCAATTACTGGACGCAGGTGGCCGATGCGAGTTCGATTCCGGATCAGGCCGGGATTCAGATTACACCCAGCGTGATTGATGGGAGCGGCAACACGTTTACGGGAAACGGTTTGACGCTGACGCTCGACCGCGTGCCGCCGAG
>JBAVQS010000391.1:0-4655 GCA_049694275.1 Anaerolineae bacterium
GGCAGACGACCGCGAAACGCAATGGCAGGCGCTCATCGGACGCGAGGCGGTATTCGACCTGCGGGGCGAACGGGACGCGCAACAAGCCGACCTGAATACACTCCTCGAATTGGCCCATACCTTTGACAACGACGCGCGGCGCGCCCAGATCCACTTTTTACAGGCGCGATTGGCCTTTGCGCGCGGCGACTATCGTGCCACGGCGGCGGCGGCTGAAGCAGCGCTCGCAACCCTGCCCGCCGCGGGCAACGAGGCCACGGCAATTCGGACGCTTGGGCTCAAGACAGCCGGACTGACCAGGATGGGCGAAATGGAACAGGCGCGGCAGTCGGCCGAGGCGGCGCTGGCACGAGCGGAATGCGTCACGGATGAGGCGGCGCTCGCTTTTGGCCTGGTCCGCACCGCCCTTTACTACGACGAGGCGGGCGACCCGACTCGGGCAACACAACTGGACCAGCGCGCCGTGGAATTATCGCGACGAAGCGGAGACCGCGGGGTCAATACCCTCGCCCTCAATAACCTGGCGGTGGACTATATCCGTTTGGGATTGTACCGGCAGGCGCACACTGCACTCGAGCAGGCGCTGGCACTGGATGAAGCGCTGGGCGAACGGCGCGGACATGCTTATCACCTGCTCAATCTCGGCTGGGTTTATCACCTGACCGGGGATGGACGGACGGGGCAGCGGTTGATCGCCCGGACAATGGGCGAAATGACGGCCACCAGTGATGTGTGGGGCGAGGCAGCATGCCATCACTACCTGGCGGAGATCATGGAGCAAGCTCAGGACCCGGCACGTGCCGAACAGCGATTTGCCCAGGCGCGTCAAATGCTCGACCAGGTTGGCGATCATGCCTTTGCCATGCAAGCACGCGCCGGGATGGCGCGATGTGCGCTGGCGCTGGGACGCACACCAGACGCATTGGCGTGGGCAACCGAGGTCTGGACCTATATTCAGACGCAGGGGACCGGCGGAGTTTTTCAAGTATTCAGAGCTTTTCAGAGCATCGCCGATATCTTTGACGCTGCCGGCGAATCGGAACAGGCCCATACCGTCGTCGAGACCGGCCATGGCGAATTGATCCGGCGCGCCAATCAGATCAGCGATCCGGCCTGGCGAGCCTCTTTCCTCGAAAATATCGCCGAACACCGAGCGATTATCGAGAGACGGGAACAACAGCAGCGGTCCATGCTGTAAGACGAGATGTGGGCTCATCCGACAGAACTCACGGTTAAAGTCGATCGCGCAGCACAGCGCCCTGCATAAATATGCAGGGCGCTGATTCTTTACGCAGTCGCCTGGATTTCGCCTTGCAAGCCCAGGTCCTCGATGGACTGCTGCCGCATGATGTATTTTTGAATCTTGCCGGTGACGGTCATCGGGAATCCATCCACCAGCTTGATATAGCGTGGGACTTTGTAATGGCTGATCTTGCCCTGGCAAAAGGCGCGGAGCTCATCGGGCGTCGCCTGCGCCCCTGGCTTGACCTTGACCCACGCCATCACCTCTTCGCCGTATTTGCGGCTCGGCACCCCGATCACCTGCACATCGGCAACCGCCGGATGGGTGTAAAGGAATTCTTCGATCTCGCGCGGATAGATGTTTTCGCCGCCCCGAATGATCATGTCCTTGATACGCCCGACGATATTGACATATCCATCCGCGTCCATCGTCGCCAGGTCACCGGTGTGCATCCAGCGCGCGGGGTCAATTGCCTGCGCTGTCGCCTCGCGATTATTCCAATACCCCAGCATGATCGAGTAACCACGCGTGCACAGCTCGCCGGGGATTCCACGTGGCGCTACCATCCCGGATACCGGATCGACGATCTTGCACTCGACAAACGGCATGGCGCGCCCAACCGTCCCCACCCGCTTTTCGAGCGGCGAATCCGCCTCGGTCTGGAACGAGACAGGCGAGGTCTCAGTCATGCCATAAGCAATCTCCACCTCGGTCATGTGCATCCTGGTCGTCACCTCTTTCATGACCTCGATGGGACACGGCGATCCCGCCATCAGGCCGGTGCGAAGCGACGAGAAATCGAAACGCCCCAACTCGGGGTGGTTGAGCTCGGCGATGAACATGGAAGGGACGCCGTGCAACGCGGTGCACTTTTCAGCCTGAACGGTCTCCAGGGTTGCCAGCGGCTCGAAGGTTTCGCCCGGATAGATCATCGTCGCGCCATGCGTCGTGCACGCGAGGTTGCCCAACACCATCCCAAAACAGTGATAGAGGGGTACCGGGATACAGAGGCGATCCCGAGAGGTAAAGCGCATCCGCTCGCCCACAAAGTAGCCATTGTTGAGAATGTTATGGTGCGTCAACGTCGCGCCTTTCGGGAAACCCGTGGTGCCCGACGTATACTGGATATTGATTGGATCGTCGAATTGCTGCAGCCGCTGCATGTCGCCCAGGTGCTCAGCGGTCACCTGCGGGGCGAGCGCGAGCAGGTCGCGCCAGTTCATAAAGCCGGGGCGCGCCGCGTCCTCGATAACCACCAGGTGACGCAGGACCGGGAAACGCGCCGACTGGATCGTTCGGGCGTGCGCCGCCTGTCCTGCCAACTCCGGGATGAGCTCTTCGAGCATCTTGCAATAATCGCTGCTCTTGAGCCTGGGCGCGAGGATCAATCCGCACAGTTCAGACTGGCGAACAACATAGTCGAGTTCGGAAGTGCGATAGGCGGGATTGATATTGACGAGGATGACGCCAATCTTGCTTGTTGCATATTGCGTAATCACCCACTCCGCGCAGTTCGGCGCCCAGATGCCGAGCCGCTCCCCTTTTTTGATGCCGAGGGCGAGCAGGGCGCGGGCGCACTCGTTCACCGCATCACTCAACTGGCGATAGGTATAGCGCACATTCTGATGCCGGACGACGAGCGCCTCGTTATCCGGGAAACGCGCTACGGTCGCATCGAAATTCTCGCCAATAGTCTGGCCCAACAGCGGCACATCCGAGACGCCGCTGGCATAGCTCAACATAGAGGATGACACTCCAGATCGCCCGATCATTTCTGTCATTGCTGGACTCGCACTCATCACGACACCTCCTTCGATTATTGCATCATCCGGATCAGGGTGGGGGAAGCGTGAGGGAATTATAGAAAGGTCAGAACGGGGTGTCAATGGGGGTAAACTCTAAACCCGAAGGGTCTGCGGAGACCCTTCGGGTTTGACTACGTCACCGCAGGTTGACCAGGAAACCGATACCGGTGAACAGGAAATAGAAAGAAAACCCAATCAGGAACAACCCGAACGCGATGAGGAGCCAGCGATAGAATTCGGGCGAGAGGACGCGGCGGCCGCTGGAGGCGATAAAGGTGAGCAGACTGTTCCAGGTCAGATCGGCAAGGATGTGACCCAAGTAAAAAGCCAGGAGGCCAACCACGCCGAATGTCAGCGCCGTGATGACATAGCTTGCGCCGATCGTCGCCCACCAGAGAAACCAATAGGGGTTCAACACGCTGATCACAGCCCCAGCGGGGACTGAACCCAATCGCGTGATCCCTTTCGGCTCCGCCCGCGCATCGAGGTCGAGTGTCAGCTTGCGCCGCCACGCCCCGGTCGCCAGGTCCCACCCCATCCATAGCAAAAACCCACCGCCGAATAGGGCAATGCACGCGGTGATGAGGGGCTGCGCCAGAATGGGGCCGAGCCCCAACGCCAGCAGGAGGACCATCCCCAATTCGATCAGCGCGTGACCCAGCGTAATGCGTGGCCCTGCCCAAAAGCCGCGCCGCGCCCCTTCCGTCAGGCAAAACGTCGAGACCGGGCCGGGCGACGCCGCGCCGGAAAAGCCGACTGCCCAGGAGGTAAAAAAGAGGAGAAGTGGAGACATCTTATTGCGGATTTCGGATTGCGAATTGAATCCCAAAAGGATTCCTTCAGGTCAGATTTCAGGTTTCGTCCCCGGAATTACTTGCGTCAGGTGATCGGGCAAGCCGAGCCTGGCATTCTTGAACCCAGGCGGCATCCATTTTCGTGAGGCGGTTCTTTTTGAGGTTCTCGGCCATCACCCAGCGAATATCCTTGTCCTCGCGGGTGAGCCATTTCTCCATCGCCCGCTTGCCATCTTCGGGCGAGGCTGCGACGGCGACGCTCCAGCAATAGCCCATCCCCTTTTTCAAAGCTTGAAACTCGTCACGCTGGCGGTCCCGCGCCTTGAGCATGGAGGCAGTGATCACGCCCAAAATGGCAAGGACCTGGCGAACCTGCTTTTTGTCCTTGAGCAATCGCGGCTCACAAAGGGCAGCAGCGGCGGCGCGTTGTTCGAGCGGATTCCCCGTGCTCCACTTTTTCATCGCCGCGAGCAGCGCCTCCATATCCGCGTCACCCCATCGCTGCAAGGCCATCGCCGCGCCCTCTCGAATACGCCAGCGCGGATCGGAGGCTAGCGCGCGCAAGCGCTTGAGCGGCCGCTTTTTCCCTTCGGCGAGCAGCTTGCCCTGCCCGACCACACCGCAGAGGCTCAGGTATTCGTAAGGGGAATTGATCGGCTTGTGCGCCGCGTCAAAGGCGAGATAGCGGTCGAACCGACTCTCATCGCCCAGGTCCGCGACCACCTGCAACAATTCAAGGTTGGAGCGCGGGCCGGGCAGACCGGACTGCTGCATCAAGTAGGTATCCCAATCGTCAAGCGATTGGAGCATGGC
>JBAVQS010000392.1:0-5709 GCA_049694275.1 Anaerolineae bacterium
GAGCCGGCCGGCGGCGAACAGCGCGCGCCGCCACGGGACGCGCCAGTCGCGCGCCAGGTCGGCGCGCGCCCTGAACCGGCGCAGCATTTCGGTCGCCGCGAAATACTCTTGCAAGAGGTGATGATAAAAGGCATAGACCCCCTGCGCGTCCACTTTCTCCAGGACCGTGGCATGGAGCGCCAGGTCGAGCACTTGCTCCAGGCTCAGCGGGCAATCCGGCGCGCCCCGGTACACCTGCTCCGCCTGCGCCCGGGTGAGCCGGGTCCCTTCCGCCTGCTCTTGCATGCTAAACGCAAAGCGGCCCAGCAGGTCGAGCATGACCTGGAGGGTCGCAAGCGGCTTGTCGGTCAATTCGTCCGGCTGGTGTCCGCCCAACAATTCGCGTTCGAGCAGGCGGCGCGCCAGGTCGTCCATCAGCACGGCGCGGCTGTCGGCAAACGGCTTGTCCTCGGCGGCGCGGTCGGCCAAAAGCGAGAGCATGAACGGGTTGCGCGCCAACCCGTCCAGGCGGTCATCTCCCGAATGTACCCGCTCGTCCAATTCGCGCCACAGGCTATCGGCCCGCGACTCGCCAAAGCGCAAGGCCAGGTAACGCCGGATCCGCTCGGCGTCGAGACTCTGCACGCGGACCTCGGGCAATCCGAGCCGCGGCATATAGTCGTCCGTGCGACAGGTAAAAACCGCCCAGTTGCCGGCGGGCATCTCGTAGCCGGCCCAGTGCGCCCAGTGGTCGATTCGCCGGGTCCGGTCCGCAAACGGCATCTGGTTGAGGCCGTCCAGCAGGAAACAGATTTCGCCCCGGCCCGCCGCCTCGCCATAACTCTCGCCCAATCCCTGCAGCTCCCACTGCGCCTTGAGGAATTCGGGGGGGACCTGGTTCTCGATATAGCCAAAGAGATTGACGAGAAAGGGGAGCTTGCCCTTGACCGGGTCGCGGAGGCGCTCGCAGGCAAGGTCGAGCGCGAGCCGGCGCAGGGTCGTCGTCTTGCCCGCGCCGGGGTCGCCCAGCAGGACGAGGCGCGTCTTGTCATAGCGCGTCAGCGCCTCGCGCACGTCGGATAATGGCAGGCCCGAAGCAGAGAGCGCCGGGTCCGCGTGATCGTCGAGGCGGAGCGGTGGTTCGAGCAGGCTTCCCGCCAGCGGCACATACTCGCGGTCCCAGCGCGCAAACGTCTGATCGAGCGTAAAGTGCGCGAGGTAAATCTCTTCGCGTCGGTAGGGGTCCGCCCTGCGCTTGAGCGCGCCGATCAGGCCGAGGTCGGCGGCGGTGACGCGCACGGGCGCGCCATCCCCCGCGACGATGACGGCCGCCGCGCCCGCCGGCGCGGGACGCTCCACGCGCACCGAGACCTGCGGCGAGCGCAGGTGCGCCAGGATCTGCTCCAGCAGCGCTTCTACGCGCGCCAGGTCAGCTTGCACATGGACGTTGATCTGATCGCGGCCAATGATAGCGCTATCGCGAATATCTGGGTTCCCCGCGAAATTCACGCCGCCGCGCTGCGCCGCCGTATGGATTGTTGCATTGTCTTGCGTTGCCGGATCGTCTTGGCTCATCGTATGCTCACCCCCGGAATTCAGACTTCCGGGCTCAAAAGTTACCCAGATTCAGTAATTCACGAAATGTCATTTCGAGGCGTTTTTTGCCGAGAAATCTCGCTAGCACAAACTGAGATTCCTCACTCCGTTCGGAATGACAAGCGATTTCGTGATGTACTGAGATTCGAAATCTGGGGCTGAACAATGGCTTCGCCTCAGAAAAAATGGCCGCCCAGCCGCCGCCCCCTTTTTTCTGTTAGCCCCGCCTTGTTCAGCCAGAGACTTTCCAATCTCTGGCCGCTCTCTGGCCGCCACGGGCCGCCGCACAATGATCGGCTGCCCGCTCCAACGTTCGCCTTGCGGTTACCAGAGGGAATAGACATTGCCCCAGAACTGGGAGGTGAGGTTGCCGATGGGCAGCCCGCGCGGCTTGAGCGCGGCAAACAGGTCGTCGCCCGCAAAGAACGGGGGATCGTATGCGCCGGCATGAATCGCCGCGCCGCTGTCGAGAATCCGGTCCGCCAGCCTCAGGACCGCCGGGTCGCCGATCACCCGCGCCAGTTCCACGCGGAGGACGGCGTGGTCCATCAAGGGAAAGAAATGTTCAAGGTCGAGTTGGAGCACGTAGGGATAACGCCGCGCGAACTCTTGGGCGCGGTCGATGGCCGCATGGGTCCCTTTTTTCACGCGGCATGCATACGAATCGTCGATGAACCGCCGCTCGAACAGCGGCTCGACCACCTGGCACAGCGCGTGATGCACCACGCGGTCGCGAAAGGGCGCCGCCGAGATCAGGCGGGGCTTGGGGTCGTAAATCCAGAAATTGTGGTACGAGCCGGGGCGATAGGTTTCCGTCTCTAGCTCGCGTCGCAGATCCAGCAGGTTCTTTTCCAGGTCGAACTCGAACGTCGCCACGCTGGGGTTGCGCCGCTTGCCGCGCGCCGCGCGTTTATACGCGTGGTGCAGATTCTCAAATTCCGTGATGAGCGAGTACAGGTGCTTGTGACGCTTCACGCTCCTCCCATGCCGCAACTGGGGGCTGCGCCCCCAGACCCCCACAGAAAAACAGCAGCCCGAACCCAGAATCCAGCATTCAGCAATTAGAGACCAGCAATAGCGCCAGGGGAAACCACCCGAAAACCGACAGTGTAATTCCAGAAAACAGGAACATACCTGAGCCGAGAAGCGCAGCGCACATCGAACTGAGTGAAGTCCCACGAGCCGCCGCGCAATACACGCTGCGTCCGTTCCTCATTGTACCACGAGTCAGTCCATTCCCAAACATTCCCGCTCATATCCGCAAGGCCCGCCGGGTTGTTTCCTTCAGGGAACTGGCCGACCATCGTGGTCGTCGCCTGCTTTTGCGAATCGCTGTTGAGCCACTTGTTCCAATCCAAATCATCCCGTTCGCCCCAAAACTCGGCGCCGTTCAAACGCCGGTGGTCAAACTTGTCGCCCCACGGATACGCGCGCCCGTCCGTCCCCCGCGCGGCGCGCTCCCATTCTTGTTCCGTGGGCAAGCGGAAACCCCCACCCCAACCCTCCCCCGTTTTTACGGGAGAGGGTTGGGGTGAGGACAGCCATTTGCAGTAGGCTTGCGCCTCGAACCAGCAGACGCCGACCACCGGCGCGAGTGGGTTATTCCATTTCGCATCCTGCCACCAGAACGGTTCGCTGCGCTTTTCAGCAGGACGCTGCTCTAACCAATTTTTGAGCGAATCATCCTTCACTTGAGTATCATAAGTTCCAGTCCGCCAGCTCCACCCTTCTTCGCTCCACAACTCGCGGCGGTCATAGCCGTTCGCATCCATAAACCGCTTGAACTGGAGATTCGTCACGGGATATTTTGCAATCGCGAACGGCGTCTTGATCTCCGCCTTGCGCTTATCATCTCCATACAGGAACGGACCGGCGGGAATCGCAATGAAGCGGTCCAGGTCGGGCGGAACCCAGCCGGTGCGCCCGAGGAGGAATCCCGCGTCGCGCTGGACGGTGGGTGGGAGGGTGCGGTTGCGGCTGGCGGCGAGCAGGGCTTCGGTCACCTCGCCGGCGGCGACGCGGCCCAGCCCTAACTCCCCCACATCCTCCAGGCACGCGCCCGCCAGCAGAATGTTCTGGCACGCGTCCGCGCCGTCGCACTCCATTTTCAACATCTCGCGCACGACCTGCCCGGCCACCTTGGGCGCTTTGTTCAACAATCCCCAGATCCCGACCGATAGCAAAATCGTTTCGCGCCAGCCCGGATCGACCAGACAATCACGAATGAGCGCCAGGCTCTCGTTCAAATCCAACTGGCCTTTTTGGACGAGGCCATAGGCGGCGAGCATCTCTTCAAACGTGAGGTGAATAAACCCGTACTGCCCGCTGCCGCGTTCGAGGAGCAGGTTCGAATAGCGATGCACGCTGGCGAGGAACTCTTTGGCGCGCTCCCAGGCCGGGCCGCGCCGCAGTCCCCAATCCTCTCCCATATAGATTCCGGTAAGCCAATCAATCAAGGTCCTTTCCGAAACCAGTCCCGCCGTGGGGTTCTCCTGGCGCACGCGCAGCGCCAGCGGTCCCAGAATCGTAATCACCGCATCGTCGTCGATGTCCGGGCCGACCTGCCTCCGGTCGAGCGTGCGCGCCTTGTTCCACGCCGAGATTAATGTTTTCAGATACAGCTCGTACAGTTTGACTCGCCGGTTCGGGAGGCTCACCCCCTGCCGTTTGATGAGCGCGAGGATGGTCAGCAGGAGCGGATTGCTGGCGAGGTTGGCGACGCCGGGGTTGGCGTCGAGCGCCTGCAGGAGCCCCTGCCGTTCCTTGTCCGCGTTCGCCCGCGCCTCGGGGGTATCGCCGCTCGTGCTCTTTTCAAACGCCAGGCACCATTTCGCAGCGAACTGCTCGATGGCCGCGCGGTCGAAATCGTGGAGCGTATAGAGCGCCCACGCTTTCGGGTCGAGCGGCGATTCGCGATAGCCGACGACGCGGCTCGTCACGACGACGCGGTTGCCGCGCGCCGCCGCCTCGCTCGCAAACGCCTCGACGCGGTTCACCACCCGCCCGCGGTCCGCCTGTACCTCGTCCAGCCCGTCGAGCAGGATGACCGCCTGCCCCTGCGCAATCGCTTTTTGAAAGAGCGACCCCAGCCCCGCCACCCCCTGCGACAGCCCGGCAAAGTATTCGGGGAGATACTGCTCAAGGTTCACATCCTGACGCGAGAGGGCATCGGCATAGGCATTGAGTGGGAGGAGGATGGGGAGCGGCGCGTCCTGTTCGGCGGCGAGGCGGAGCGCCAGGTACTTGAGCAGCGTGGACTTGCCCGAGCCGGGATCGCCGATGACGGCGACGCGCGCCTTGTCGCGCATCGCCTCCTCGATGTGGACGGGGACCGCCGCGGCCTTGTCGAGCATCGCCAGCGCCGCTTCGGGCAGGTGGTCCTGGTCGAACCGGCGGCCGGCCAACCGCCGTTCCCACGTCTCGCCCGCGGGCAGTTCAGGCCGCGCGACGAGGGGGACATACACCTCTTCCAGCAAGAGCTCGCGCGAAAAACTGTCGAGCTGGGGGATGCCCTTGAAGTCGAGCGCGCGATAGGTGCGCCGGAGATGGTCGAGGTAGCGCGTCCGCAGTTCCGCGAGGTCCGACGGCGGGATGAACGCCTGCATCTGCAGGATAATGTTGATTTGATTGCCGCCAATGATGGTGCTATCTTTGATATCAGGATTTCCTGCGACATTGACGCCGCCGCTCTGCGCGTTCGTATCGATCGATGCGTCACCCGGTTGGGGTGTGGGGTTGTTTTGGCTCATGGTCTGCTCCTTGGCCCAGTATACAACCCAAGCCCCGATTTGTCATGCATAAAGCGACCACCGCGCTTGCAATAGGCGCGCTGGAGCGATTCACAGGGCATCAAAAAATCAATCCCAAAATCGCAGAAACAAGTCTATTTTTCGCGCCAAACGGATGACATGCCAAAACGTGCAGTAATCAGTAAGTGAGGGGTACAACTTTTTTTCTCCACCGCACCGCACCTTAACAAATCAACACACGAAAATGATTTTAAAATCGGCAAACACCCCGGTTTCTAGTTATATTCCGCGCATCCATTTTGTTTCGTTTTAAAATCGAAAAACGCCCCCGATTTCAAACTTGAAAACGCCGATTACGACAAGCGCGCGCCGTTTTCGTCATGCC
>JBAVQS010000393.1:0-5034 GCA_049694275.1 Anaerolineae bacterium
CGGGCGCTGGCGCGGCGGTGCAGAATGCCGGCTTGAGTGGCAAGGTCAAGGTCGTGGCGTTTGATGCGACCAAGGATGCGATTGCCAAGCTCAGGGCCAAGACGGTCGACCTGGTCATCGCCCAGAAGCCATTCGACATGGGTTTCCTGGCGATCATCATGGGGAACGCTTACCTCGAGGGCGTGAGCAGCGTTCCGACCCACATCCCGACCGGCTATGCGGTCATCACTCGTGACAATGTGGACGACCCCAACTTTTCACGGTTTATCTATCAATAGTTACTGCGCATGATGAGATAGGGCGGCGCAAGCCACCCTATCTCATCTGCAATGATCAATTTTAATTTGCCTTTGCTTTGGGATATAATCCTCCCAACTTGGCGATTACCCCCGCTCCCAACCCGCAAGACCTCTGCCAGGCAAAAGGAATGGGTTATGGCGACACAAGGACAAGCACTGCCGGCGAGTGAGACCATGCAAAGCCGCTCCAGCCAACGGACTTTTGAAACGATTCGGAACCTGTGGCCCTGGATATTCTTCGCCCTACTGGTCCTCTTTTTCACCGTGTCGACCAAGGTGGCGAATAACATCGATTTCCTGAATGTGCGGACGCTCTGGGGCATTACTGAATATGCGGCGCAGATTCTCATCTGCGGCCTGGGGCAAACCCTGGTCATCATCTCGGCAGGCATCGACCTGTCGGTGGGATGGACGGTAGGCCTTGCCGCGGTCATCGATGCGCTGGTCATGCGTGAGATGAATGCGGCCGGCTATCCGGCGCTGCCAACCTATCTCTGCGGCGCGTTGGCGGCGGTGGTGGTTTGCGCCGCTCCCGGCTGGCTCAATGGCTGGCTGGTGGCGCGGGTCAAGGTTCCCGCCTTCATTGCCACGCTGGGCATGTCCGGTATCGTCACCGGCGCGGCCTATCTTCTCTCGACCGGCATTCCAGTAGCCGACCAGCCCACATGGCTCGGACAGTTGGGCAACGGCTATCTTGCCCACTTTTGGCCCGGTCACGGCTTTAGCTTTTTTGATGTACCGGCCGAGGCCTCAGCCCAACAATTGCGCGAGATTATCCCGCTCATGCCCAATATCGTGTTTGTCACTATCCTGGTTGTCGCCGTGCTCTGGTTCCTCCTGTCGCAGACCCAGTTTGGTCAGCATATTTACGCGATCGGCAACAATATGGACGCGGCGACCCGTTCCGGTATCCCGGTGCGTCGCACTCTCATCTGGGTCTATACCATCTCGGCGCTGCTGGCCGCAATTGCAGGGTTGATGTGGGCCGCGCGCTTTACCTCCGGCGCGGCGAATGCCGGGCAGACGACGACGATGGATTCGGTGGCTGCGGTCGTCATCGGCGGCGCCAGCCTGTTCGGGGGCGAGGGGCGCATCATGGGCACGGTGGTCGGCTCTTTGCTCATCGCCACTATCCAGTTCGGCCTCGTCATGTTGAATGTCTCTCCCTTCTGGCAGTATGTGGCGGTCGGCACGGTGGTCATCGTCGCGGTCATCGTCGATCAGTTCGGCAAGACGTTGGGAAAATAAGGTGGATGCCATGGAACCCTTATTGCGCGCAGTCAATCTAACCAAGCGGTTTGGCGGTCTGACCGCCGTCAACAAGACGACGCTGGAGGTTTGCCCGGGCGAAGTGGTAGGGCTGCTGGGCGACAACGGCGCGGGCAAGTCCACCTTGATTAAAATGATTTCGGGCGTCTACAAGCCGGACGAAGGTGAGATAATCTTTGACGGGCAAAAGCTCGTATTGAACGATCCCCGGCAGGCTCGCGACCGGGGCATCGAGACCATTTACCAGGACCTGGCGCTCGCGGATAATCTGGATGTCGGCTCGAACGTCTTTCTCGGCCGCGAGGTCAAAAAACCGTTCATCGGCGACTTTGTCCAAATCCTCGACCGCAAGCACATGTATCATGAAGCGATCAAGGTGCTGGACCGGCTCGACATCAACATCCCGACGCTGACCACGCCGATTCGCAGCCTCTCCGGCGGCCAACGGCAGGCGGTTGCCATCGCTCGCGCGATTTACTGGAACGCCAAGATGCTCATTCTCGACGAGCCAACCGCTGCGCTGGGGGTGAGCGAACAGCGCAAAGTCCTGACGCTCGTCCGCACCCTCCGCGACCAGGGCGTGCCGGTCATCCTCATCAGTCATAACATGCAGGACGTATTCGCCGTCGCCGACCGTGTGGTCATCATGCGGCGCGGCAACAAGGTGGGCGAGCGCAAGATCAAAGAGACAACCGTCGACGAGATCGTTAGCCTCATGGTCGGCGCCGAGACGGTGCACGAGATGGGCGTGCTGCCCACGGCGATTGACGAGAACAGAAACTAGATGAAACGTTCAGAGATTAACGCCATCATCCGCGATGGGGATCACTTTATCCGGAGCCACGGTTTTTACCTGCCTCCATTTGCCTATTGGACGCTCAAGGACTGGGAGCAAAAGGGGCCCGAGGCTCGCGAGATTGTCGAGAATCATCTGGGGTGGGATATTACCGATTTCGGCAGCAGCGATTTTGCGCGGACCGGTCTCTTTCTCTTTACCGTCCGGAATGGCAGTCCCGCCAATCTGAAAACGATGCATGGCAAGACCTACGCCGAAAAGATTATGATCGTCGGCAAGGGCCAGATCACGCCGCTTCACTTTCACTGGGGCAAGACCGAGGACATCATCAATCGTGGCGGTGGCCAGCTCATCATCCAGCTCTACAACTCGAAGCCCGACGAGCAACTGGCCGATACGCCAGTGCTGGTGAGCACTGACGGCGTCGCGCGAACCTTATCCGCGGGCGACAAGGTCACGCTCAACCCCGGCGAGAGCATCACGCTCACGACTGGCCTCTATCACCGCTTCTGGGGCGAAGGGGGCCGCGTCCTCGTCGGCGAAGTATCCGTTGTCAACGACGACAACCGCGATAATCGCTTTTTCGAACCGATTGGTCGTTTCCCCAGCATCGAGGAGGACGAGCCGCCGGTGCACCTGCTCGTCAACGACTATTCGCGATATTATCATCTATAACCCACGCCCTTGCGGATTCTCCTCCTCCGTGGGTGTTTAGAGAGGCGAGGCTGGGGCTCGCCTCTCTATCTTTTGTACCGATTTCTGTTTCATATCGGCGTGTGTGGCCTTGTCCTGTCGGGGCTAATCGGTATCCGTTCTTTTAATCTGTAATTGGAGGTCCATTCTCATCATGGCGATTCCACGCCTCAAATCGGTCTCCGCCGGCCCGCTGCTGGTTGTTCAGTCCATGTATCTCTTTTACTATATGGGCGGCGGCGGCTATAATCCCTTTATCAATCTCTATTACTCGCGGCTTGGCCTGAACGGCGTGGAGATTGGCTCGCTTGTTTCGCTCGGCGTCCTGGTCGGCGTCTTTGCCGCTTTTTTCTGGGCAACGCTCTCGGACGGACTGCGTATCCATAACCGTGTGCTGAGCCTGGCGCTCATCCTGTCGGCGCTGGCCGTATTTCTGATCTCACGGGCAGACAGCTATGCGGCGCTCCTTCCGCTCGTCGCCCTTTCCGCCTTTGTCGCCAACCCGATCGCTTCATTCCTCGACAGCTCGACGCTCGAACTGATCAAGCTTCACAACAGCTCGTACGGCGCGGTGCGGCTCTGGGGCTCGGTCGGCTGGTCGATCTCGACCTGGCTGGTAGGGCTGCTGGTCGAACGGTCGGGCATTCACTGGATATTCAACGCCTATATCCTGTTGATGGTCGTGACCTTTATCCTCTCGTTCGCATTGCCGAAACGGACCCAGGTGCTGCGCACGTCCATGTGGCAGGGCCTGCGTCGCCTCATCCGCCGTGATACCGTCATCTTTCTGGTCAGTATTTTCATGCTCTCGGTCTCGTCAAGCGCGGCCATGTCCTTTTTCAGCATCTATCTCGACCATATCGGGGCCAAAGAGGGGTTGATTGGGTTGAGTTGGACCTTTGCTTCGATGAGCGAGGTGCCATTCATGTTCTATTCGGGGCGGCTCATCAAGCGCTTTGGCGCGCGGCGGCTGCTCGGCCTGGCGTTCGTGCTCTATGCGGTCCGCTGGTTTCTCTATTCACTCATCCAGGCCCCGGTGCTCGTGCTCGTCATCCAGTTGCTCGGCGGGTTTTCCTTTGCGCTCTTCTTGACGACGGGCGTGACCTATCTCAACCAGCGGACGCCGGCCGGGCTGACGACGACCGCACAATCGCTCTACAACACGGTGGTCTTTGGGCTCGCGGGGATTGCCGGCTCGCTGCTCGGCGGCTACCTGTTCGACCTGGTGGGAATGCAGGCGCTCTTTCAGATCGCGGCTGTCCTGGCGCTCGTCGCGTTCGGCGCGTTTTTACTGATTCCACGTTCTCCCGGCGAACTGGGCGCCGCGTTGCAGCCGGAGGGCTAAAAGTAGGCGCCGGGTTTGACATGGCTATTGACCCTCCGGAATCGCAAACTCAACTGTGCTGGTATAGCAAGTGGGTTCGCAATCGGGACCATTGGGGTTAGAAGAGCGGTAGGTGGGCTGAAATGTTTGCGATGCACCGTTGCCTGCCCACGAGAGGGTAAGAATGACCTCGGTGGGATGCCAGTTCCAGAATAAAACTCTGGCTGCTTGGCACGCGGCAGTCTTCCGGTCTTGGGCCGATTCATTTGCGCCGTTGATGCATTGGACCCTGCGCGTCTGCCCGTCGGAACTTGTTGCCTCAAGGACAAAATCGTCGGGGACCTTGCCCGTGAGCTTGACCGAAAGCGTATTGGAACAACCCTCAAGAGTGCAGGTCTTGGTCGCTATGACCGTCTGGATAGGATGGGTCGGCGTCGTGCTGATGCCGGTTCCCGTTGAATGTGGAATGCGCAGGGCTTGCGGGGCGGAGACGGATGGGCCGAGCAACGCGACAATATAGAGGCCAATGCCGCAGAGGATCAAGAGGACAAAGGCAATAAAGCCGGCGCTGGCGAGACGAGGACGGGCAGGGTTGGGATCCAAGTTCTCCATTCTTTATGCAAGTGATCGTATCACATTTTCGGTATCCGCAA
>JBAVQS010000394.1:0-14218 GCA_049694275.1 Anaerolineae bacterium
GCGCTGCCCAACACGGTCATCGAGGCGGCGAACAGGTAGAAATAGAGATAGAGCTTGCGTACGATGGAACGGCGCTCGTCCGAGCCCTGGGGGCCTGGCCGGTCGGCGGTCAACTGGGCGCTGCGCCAGGGTAACAACCATACCGGCAGACCCGCAACCAGCGCCGCGGTGAACCAGGCGAGCGGCTCGCGCAGGGTCGAGCCAAATGGATCGCCCGCGATCGTGCGGATGAGGACGCTGATATCGCCGGCCAGTCCACCCAGGAGCGCGCCGAGGCCGATGGCCGCGACCAGGTAGAGATAGAGCCGCCGGATTCCCGCCTGGAGCAGTCCCTCCGCGACGGTGGCCGCATCGCGCTGTAGAACCCGCCAGTGATAGGCCCAAACCACTGCCAGGGTGAAGGCAATGCAGAGCGGGTCCCGAATGTCGCCGCTTGTGGGCAGCGCCATCAAGCCGCGCAGGATCCCGGCAAGGATGATTGTCGCCGTCGAGACCGCGCCGAGCGCCGAGATCAGGATGACGAGATAGAGGTAGAGCTTGCGCAGCGTCGACGCGCGTTCTTCCTCGTTCGGGCCCTGGAACAGGCGCTGGACCCAGAGCCAAAAGATCACCCAAAGCGGCGCGCCGGCGACGAGCCGGGCCAGTTCGTCGATGGGCGCGTCCACCATTCCCATTCCGCCGGGCGCGGCCGGCCCACCGAACCGGTAGAGCAACCAGCGGATCAACTGGCTGGCTGCCCAGGCTGTCAGGATGAGACCGACTGCGCTAAACCCCAGGATGTACAACCGCCGCACACTGGCGTTGAGGTCCGCGGCGGGTGCGGCGCGCTCATCCGTCCCGGTCGTCAGGTGATGGTAGAGCCACAGCGGCGTAAGGATAAGCAGGCCGATGGCCGCGTCGATGAGATTTTCGAGCGGCGTCGAGCTGGCAAAGGGCGTAACCCTCAATCCGATCCGGAGCAACGCCTGAACGAGGAGAAAGGCGTACACCAGGAATGCCCCGAGGAAAACCGCGAGCAGCACATAGAGATAGAGCCGGCGGACGAGGCTGCTCCGTTCTTCGGGGTCACTGCGAGTGGACCGCTGCGCCCACAACCAGTGCACGAGGAAAAAGGGGAGGGCGATGACGACGATTGCAATCTGGAGCGCCAGGGTGGTCGCGGTCGGGACCGGCCCCGGCGGGATCAGCCCCTGGAGCAGGATGATCAGGGCAAACGCGATTGCAAGCAGGCTGATTCCACTCACCAGATAGACATACGCGCGGCGAACGGTTACCATGGTAACCTCCTTCTTTCGCGGACCGATGCTTGTTCAAGCAGCCCTCTCGCGAATGGACCCGCTAGAGCGAATTCCATTTTGATTGATGGGACCGTAGGGGCAATCCCTTGCGACCAATAGGGAGTCTCCCAAAGGGACGTTCCGCCCATTGGATGGTTGCCCTCCCATGCGGGCGAGCACGAGGCGTTGCCCTCCCATATGGGCGAGCACGAGGCGTCGCCCCTACAACCTCTAATCGCAATTGCCGCCACCGGATGTCCAGCAGGGAACCCAATAGGAATCGGAGTGGAGCAGCTTCCACGCGCCCTGCTCGCGCTGTAGCCGCACTTCAAAGGTGTTGTTATACTGGCCGCCGCCGAATAACCCATTCGAGGCATAGCGCGTCTCGCGCACGGCGACAAAGGCGCTGTCGCCGATCAGGCGCGCCGGCTGGACCTCGCGCGCCGTCGGTTCGCCCAGCGACTGGAACTGCCAATAGTTGTCGGCAATCTGCCGGGCGAATTTCTCGACGGTGAAGGGATAGCCTTCGAGCGTGGGGGAGAGATAGCCATACGCGCGGGGATAATCCTGCTGCTGGAGCGCGAGGAAATAGTTATGCGCGACGTTTTCGGCCTGGTCTTCGGCGAGGTAGGTCGGTTGAGGACGCAACAGGGTCGCGACAAACGCGGTGGTCACAAGCAAGATGATACCGGCCACAATTCCAATCAGGAAGCGGTCCGTGTGCCTCATTGCGGTCACCCCTTTCGTATGCGGCGCGTTCGCATCGCTCGCCCCGGCATCCGTGCGTCCGCCAGAAGGTCCCTCAATCCGCGAAGGGACGGCGGGCCGGGGTGACGGACGCCCGTATGGGCGCGAGCAATCAACCGTTACCGGCAATCATGATGCGAACTCGTCGGTGGACAACCCTGTACTCTAATTCTAGCACCGCCGGGGTGGTGGGTCAATCTCGATTTTTTCCGCCATTGACCGCGGTCGGGCGCAGTGTTACAATAAAATCAATCGGTTGATTCCTCCTGTCGATTCGTCCCTGCCTATGGAAAGGGGTGCGTTGAGCGATGGAACAACTCAATCCCTACGAAAACCTGTCCGGCTCGTGTCATGAAGCGTTGGCCTGGGCCGGCGCGCGGGCGCAAGCGCGCTCGACAACCATTCCTACCCAATCGTCGATGCCCAACCAAGCGGCATTCCAGGGTGGGGAGGTGAACGATTCGGACCTGCTCGTCGGCATGATGCAGGCCCACCCGTGGAATTCCGAAGCCCTGCGCCTCACCCAGCATTTTGGCATCCCGCTGGAGCAGTTACAGCGCGGGCTCGATTTTGTTCCCCAGCAGTTGCCCTCCGATCTTCCCAAGACGCTGCCGTCGCCGGACCAACTCTCTTCCACCGTTCAGGCCATCCTGGGCGAGGCCCGGCTTTTAGGCGAGAAATACAATCCGCAGGAAAAGGGCCTCGTCCGCATGCGCGACCTCTTTGGCGGATTGCTGATGGCCGACAGCCCGACGCGGAATCTATTGTCGTCACTCCTCGCGCGAACGCCCATCCCGCTGGCGCAGGTCCTCTCCATCTATCCCGATTTTCTGTCCGACGCCGCCAAGTGGGTCGATTTCTCTGATTTTCTCTCGGCGCGCTTTCCGCGGACCCACCTGGCGGTCGCCGGCTTTAGCACCGATACGACGCCGGATGAAGACCTGGTCGGAATCGGCGCAGAGGTCGATGCCTTTGCCTACCTGATCGCGGCGACCGACATGCACCCGCCGCTCGCCATCGGCCTGTTTGGCGACTGGGGCGCGGGCAAGAGCTATTTCATGCAGGCGCTCAAGGGCCGGGTCGAACAGATTACGCAGGATGTGCAAAAGGTCAAACCGCAAGCGTACCTCTCCATCTTTAAATCCGTCGTCCAGATCGAGTTCAACGCCTGGCACTATGTCGAAGGGGAGCTCTGGGCCAGCCTGGTCGACCACATCTTTAACAACCTCCGCATCCGGTCCGGCGAAGAGCCGACCCTGCTTCAGGAACGGCAGCGGGTGGTGCTCGACAAGATCGATTCCGTTCGCCAGCGCAAGCGCGAGCAGGAGGAGCAACGCCATTCGCTGCAGCAGCAGCTTGCGGCCCAGCAGGATACCATCGACCAGTTAAAGAGCGCGCGTGACCAGGCGCTGCAAAAGCTCAACAACCTGCGGGTGGAAGATGTGCTGGCCGGCATTCAACTGTCGCAGACGGACAAGGACCGCTTTAATCAGATCCTGCAAGAGCAGGGCATCACGCGGACCTTTGATTCGGCGGCCGAGTTTACGCAGGCGCTCTCGGACCTGCATGCGACTCTCACGCGGGCGAATGCCCTGGGCGTGCTGGTCCGGCAGCGGGGCTGGCGCTGGACGGCCGGGCTGGTCCTGGTCCTGCTCAGCGCGCCGGTCGTCAGCGCGCTCATCGCCTGGGCTGGCCAGAACCAGGTCCCCGCGCTCACCAATGCGCTCCTCTCCCTCTCGACGTTCATCAGCCTGCTCACCGTCATGGTCAAATCGGCGAACGCGCGGCTGGGGAGCGCCGTCACGCAGGTCGAAGGGGCGCAGGCGAAATTGGATGCGGCGCGACGCACGGCGGAACAAGATTACCGACAACAGCTTGACCAGCTCAAGACCGAATACAACCAGCTCGCCGCGCAGTATGACCGGGCGTGGCGGGAGGAGCAGGACCTCGCCGCGCAGATTCAGTCGCTGGAGCGGGAACTGGCCGCCCTCACCCCCGGCCGGGTGCTGCTCGATTTTATCAACGAGCGCGCCGGGAGCCAGGACTATCGCCGGCTGCTCGGCGTGCCGGCCCTCATCCGCCGCGACTTTACTCAGTTGTCCGAATTGATCCGCACGCGCAACGAGCGCCTGCTCGCCAAGGGGGAGAGCGAAGCGGCAGCCGCGCAGGTGGAACAGGAGGACCAGGACCCGCACCTGTTCAACCGCATCGTCCTCTACATCGACGACCTGGACCGCTGCCCACCCGACCGCGTGGTGCAGGTGCTCCAGGCGGTCCATCTCCTCATGGCCTTTCCGCTGTTTGTCGTCATCGTCGCGGTGGACGCGCGCTGGCTGTCGCAATCGCTCCAAAAGCATTACCAGGGACTCTTGCAATCGACTGCGCCGCGCAAGGAGGGCGAGCTTGTAGATCTGCCCCAGGCGACCCCGCAGGACTATATGGAAAAGATCTTTCAGGTCCCCTTCTGGGTGCGTCCCCTCTCCGACGAGGCGCGCCTGCGCATCATTACGGGACTGGTTTCCAAAAGCCTGCAACCGGAGGGGCCGGACCGGGGCGGGCAGGGGCGGCCGGATGAGGCGGGGCAGGGGACTGGTTCTGCGCCGTCTGCCGCCGCACATCTGCAGGTCCAGTGGGGCGAAAGCAAACTGACGCGCCCCTTGCGAACCGATAGCATGACTGACCCCAATCCGCCGGGGCTGGAGATCCTCGAACGCGAGCTCGCGTTCATGGGCCAGCTCAAGTCACTGCTCGGCCTGACGCCGCGCGCCGTCAAGCGCTATGTCAATATCTATCGCCTGGTCAAAACCATGGCGATGAGCCAGGCGCAAGAGTTTACAGCGGATCGACCGGATGCCGATTTCAAACAGGTCCTGTTCCTGCTGGCGGTCCTCACCGGCTTGCCGGCGATTTCCAGGGATTTCTTTGAGCTGCTTCACGAGCTGGAACTGAGCGATGAGACACCGGCCGAGGGGGAAAAGGCGCCACCACATTCGCTGGAGCAGGTGTTGCAAGAATTGCAGGTGCGCGTCTGCGGTCCGGTGGGCGCCGGGCCGCTGACCCGGCCGGCGGCCAATCAAGCGCCGCATGAGTTCGAGCGCCTGTCGAAATGGTTGCGCACGTATGAAAAGGGGAGTTGGCTCGTGCTGGACGCCAATCCGCTCGCCGCCTGGATGCCGCAGGTGACGCGCTTTTCGTTCGACGAGCCCGGTTAGGCGGCATACCGATCATGATGTCATTTCGTCGGGGCAGGTTTTAAACCTGCCCCGATGTACTCCTGCTCCAGAATCGCATAGAAGAGGGTGTCCCACCAACGCCCCTTGAAATACTCGTTCTCGTGCAGGCGACCCTCCTGCCGCATCCCAAGCTTTTCCAGCACGTGCGCGGAGGCGACGTTATCTGCAATGCACCAGGACGAGATGCGGTGCACCTTGAGCTCGGTAAACCCGAACCGGACCATCGCACGGGCCGCTTCGGTTGCATAGCCTTGGCCCCAGTGCGCCGGGTCCAATTCGTACCCCACGTCCGCCTCGTGCGCCCCCGCCGCCTTCATCCGAATGCCGCAGTTCCCGATCAGTTGACCGGTTGTCTTGAGCGTCGCGGCGAGCTGGAACTTGCTGCGCGGGTCGCTCCGCTGGTGCGCGAGAAACATGCCGACGAACGCGCGGACCTCTTTCGGCGTCCGTTCGGTCCAGGCATAGTAGCGCAGGTATTCGGGTTTGGATTGGTACGCCAGCACCGCCGGCCAGTCCTCCTCCACAAAGTCGCGCAGCACCAACCGTTCAGTGGTCAGGATCACTCCATGACCTCGCGATAACGAAAGCATTCCACCATATGGTCGTTGACCATGCCGGCCGACTGCATGAACGCATAGCAGATGGTTGGCCCCACAAAGCGGAACCCGCGCCGGCGCAGTTCCTTGCTCATCGCCTCCGCCTCCGTCGTAAACGCGGGAATCTCTTTAAGCGTCCGCCAGGCGTTCGCCCTGGGCCGGCCTCCGACAAACTGCCAGATAAAAGCGTCGAACGTTCCGAATTCTTTTTGTATCTGCAAAAACGTCCGGGCATTCTCGATAAACGCCCGTACCTTGAGCCGGTTGCGGACAATGCCGGGGTCTTGAAGGAGCGCGGCCACTTTCTCCTCGTCATAGCGCGCGATCTTGCGCGGGTTGAAACGGTCGAACGCCTTGCGGTAATTTTTGCGCTTGTGCAGGATCGTGCTCCAGCTCAGCCCCGCCTGTGCGCCCTCCAGGCAGAGCAGCTCGAACAGCTTGCGGTCGTCGTGCATGGGCACGCCCCACTCTTGATCGTGATAGGCGATATAGAGCGGGTCCGCGCCGGACCAGGCGCAGCGGGTCAGTGTATCTGTCATGGATGGCTCTTTCTGTAGAATCGGTTACGGTCGTTCGCAGTAATCATAACATGATTCGCGTTCGGTGTGCAGGGGGCAGGGATGGACAGCGGCGGCGCGGCGGTGAGGCGGCGCCGGGGGGCCAGCGGTTGGAAACCGCCGTCTGAAAAAGGGTGCGGCGGCGGGAAAAAAGGCGACCATTTTTTTGCAGCGCAGTCATTGTTCAGCCCCGGATTTCGAGCCTCCGTTGGCGAACGCCACCCGCCGATTGAAATCGGCGGCTAAATAGCCCCCTACGAGGGTCCGTAGAAATCGGTTCAAACCGATTCCGGCGAATCCGATTCATCGGATTTCCACCTACTGAGCAACCGAATTGATTCGGTTGCTTTCGCCTGGGGCGGTTTTACGCCCAGCGGTATCACGTGGTAGAATCGGTGTAACATTCGTTTATCCGTTCAAAATTCGTTGACACCCAGGTGCGCACTTGCAAGGAGCATCCCGTGGACGACATTCTCAAATTCATTCAGGCGAACAGCACGGCCCTCGGCCTGGTAGTGGCCGGGGCGATCATTGGCCTGCTTGCGCAAAAGGTCTTGCCCGGCCTGTGGAACTTGTTCGTGCGCGGGCTCAAGGGGTTGGCGGGCCGCATCAGCGGGCGCGGCAGCGATGACGAGTTCGAGCGCAAATACCTGACCTGGCTCATCACCCGGCATGGTTATCTGGGTCTGCTCCCTTCAAATGTCGCCGTCAAGCTTCAGGGACAGCGGCAGGCGGTGGAATTGGAGCAGGTATTTGTCGAGCTCTCGCTCACCGCGAGCGGCGTGATGGGCACGGACGCGCCGGTCGCAGGCGCATCACGACCGCCGCGCGGGCCGACCGGCAAGGGCGGGGAGGGACTGGCCTCGCGCGCAAACCCCGAAACGCCCGGGAGTGAACTGGGGCGCGTGATCGGGCAGCACCGCCATCTGGTGATTCGCGGCGACCCCGGCTCGGGCAAGACCACGTTGATGAAGTACCTCGCCGTGACCTGCGCCCGCGCCCTGCGGAACCCGGCGCGCGAGGGGGACCGGCGCACGCTCGTGCGGGAGCGGCTGGGCTGGCCGGATCGCCCATTCCCGATTTTTGTGTCGCTCGGCCGCCAGAGCGGCGTCACGACATGGGACAAGACGCACAGCCTCGTGGCGGCGATGGCCGAAGAGAGCGAGCGCGAACTGGAAGGGTGCCCCAAGGGGTTTTTCGAGCGGCGGCTCAAGCGCGGCCACTGCCTGATCCTGCTCGACGCCTTTGACGAGATCGGCAGCCGCGAGGGGCGCAACGCGATGGGGGGCTATATCGCGGGGCTGTGCAGCGCCTATGACCATCCCACCCATCGCGTGGTCGTGACCACGCGGATCGTGGGCTATGAAGGGCAGTTGGATACGCAGGGGTTTGCCGTGCAGACGGTGCAGCCGCTGACCACGCGTGAGATGCACCAGTTGGCGCGCCAGCGCTACCACGCGATTGCGCTCAACGAGAGTGTGGATGAGCCGGCGGACCGGGCGGCATTGTTGCAACAGGACTATGCGCGGCGCGCGGAACGCCTCCTGGCCGAGTTCGAGCGCAATGCGCGCCTGCGCGAACTGGCGACCAATCCGCTCCTCCTTGCGTTGATTGTCCTGGTCCACTCGGTCAAGGTCGAGCTCCCTGAAGAACGGCACATCCTCTACCGCGACTGCGTTGAGATTCTGACCCAGCACTGGCGGCAGTCGAAAAAACAGCAATACCTCCAGCCGGTCGCGCCGAAAGAGGAGCTCAAGCTGGAGCAAAAGATTGCGCTCTTGCAGACGCTGGCGCTGGCGATTCAACACCAGCGGACCGAAACGGGACAGGGCCAGGTGCCGCTCCGCCGCAGTGTCGCGCAGGACCTCTTGGCGGAACAACTGGCGCAGTTCCTCGCCGGGCAGTTACCCGCCGAGCCGGAGGCGCGGCGCGCGCTCTGTTGCGATAAGGCTGCTGAGTGGTTGGACGGCATCCGGCAGGAGAGCGGCATTCTGGTCGAGGTGGGGCTGGACAAGACCAGCGGCGACCCTCTCGTCAGTTTTTCGCACCTCACCTTTCAGGAATACCTGGCCGCTCGTGCCCTGACCCAGTTGCCCGGCCTCCCCCCGGCGTTGACCGATAACCTGCTCAATCAGGTGTGGCAGGAGGTGGTCCTGTTGTATGCGGCCATGTCCCCGCCGGCGCGCGCCGGCGGGGTGGTGAGCCGGTTGCTCGACGCCTCCTCCCTCTCCGACCCGCGCGGTCTGCTGGCCGCGTCACGCTGTCTTTCGGATAAGGTGACGCTGGATGAAGCCTTACAGGCGCGCATCCGGCAGGGGATTGACGACCTCGTGCGCCGCGGCGATGGGGACGAGCGCATGCGCAGTTGCGAAGTGCTGGTCAGGCTCGGCACGGCGGAAGCGGTTGCCCTGCTGGTGAATGTGGTCGAGACCGATGCAAGCTGGCCGGTGCGTCTCGTCGCGGCGAACGGGCTGGCGCGCCTGGGCGACCCGCGCCCGCTGGATGAAATGGTGGAGGTCCCCGCCGGCGAGTTTTTGTATGGGGAGGCCAAAGAAAAGCGTGTGCTTGCGCAAGCGTTTCGCATGGGCAAGTATCCCGTAACGAATGCGCAGTATGGCAAATTCGTAAAAGAGTCCGGCCATGCGCCGCCCCGAGATTGGGAAGACAGCAGTTATCCGGAGGGTAAGGCCAATCACCCGGTTGTGAATGTGACCTGGAACGACGCACAGGCATACTGCCAGTGGTTGAGCAAGACGACGGGCAAACCCTATCGCCTACCGACTGAGGAGGAGTGGGAGCGCGCGGCGCGGGGGACGGATGGGCGTGAGTATCCGTGGGGTAACGAATTTGACAAGGCCAAGTGTAATACGAGTGAGTCCGGTATCGGCGGGACCTCTTCGGTGGGTATCTTTGTGGAGGGAGTGAGCCCCTGCGGCGCGCTGGATATGGCCGGGAATGTTTGGGAATGGACGGCCAGTAAGTATAGCGAGTCCAGTTATGTCTTGCGCGGCGGCTCGTGGTTCATCCCTCAGCACAATGCGCGCTGCGCTTCTCGGGGCTGGAATGAACCTGGATTCTGGATTAACGATCTCGGTTTTCGGGTGGTTTCCCCTGGCGCTATTTCTGAACGCTGATTGCTGAATGCTGGTTTCTGGGTTCGGGCTGCTGTTTTTCTGTAGGGGGGCCTGGGGGGCGTGACGCCCCCCAGCGAGGCGCGTGAAAACATCAAGCATCTTTATCCAGAGATTTGCGATTTCGACAATCTGTTCAACGCGTACCGTGGCGCGGCTGTGGCCCAGAGGTTGGAAACCTCCGGCTGAAAAAAGGGGGCTTGCGGGGGAAAAAAAAGGGGCGGCGGTGGCTGAAAAGAGGGGGCGGCCATTTTTTCCATGGCGCAGCCATTGTTCAGCGCCAGATTTCCAATCTGGAGAGCGGATGCAAAACGGAGCGGCCTTTTTTCCGAGGGGCAGCCCATTTTTCAGCCCCGGATTTCCAATCTGGGGACCTGGGCTTTACGCGCAACGGTGACGCGTGGTAGAATCGGGGTAAAGGAGCAGCCCGTGAACCGTCCATAGAGAAGCGGGATGTACAAACCCTGGTCCGCACGTGCTCTTTAACCTGCTGAATCGCTTTGGCTTTCATCCCGGTTCGCGTGAGCAAGCCATGGAATTAGCCGAGGAATTGTTGACGGAAGGATGGCGTGATGAATAACATTCCCGAATGGCTCCGGCCCGGCGCCCTGGTCGAATTTGCTTTTTGCGTGGGCGAGGTGATAGACATCGCCGTATCCCCTGAGCGCATTATGGTCCTCGTCAAATCGCCCAAAGGCATCTGGCGCAACCATCCTGCTGAATGGCTTGAATTCAAGCTGGAAGCCATCAAGCCCGCCCCCCTCGAACACGCGGCGCGTGACCTTGACCTCTATCGGGGATATATCGCCAGAATGTTGGCAGACCTCGATGTGCTCCGTGACAGGTGGCTCGATTCGGATACCGACGGAACGGATACACCGCCCGTTGTGCCCCGCGCGTCGTCGGCCGCGGGGCAATAAAATCCCGGCCGGCTAACTTTCCGTTGCATGGGGTAATCCGGCCCGCGTTCCCTTGACGTTTAGCCCGTACAAATGCCCTGCGCCCCTACGTCGTGGTCTGCGGGCGGGCGAATGCCATTCGCCGCTACAGCCGGTCCACCGGCAGGGACACGACAAACTCGCTCCCTTTGCCTTCCACGCTGGTCACCGTGATCTCGCCGCCGTGCAGGCGCACGATCTCGCGTGTGACATAGAGGCCGACGCCGAGGCCGTTGATATGCGACGCGGCGGCGTTTTCCGCCCGGTAAAAGCGGGTGAACAACTGCGGCAGCGCGGCCGCCGGAATCCCGATCCCCTCGTCGGCGACCGCAACCCGCGCCAGGTGGTCGTCTTGCGTCAGGCGCACCCGGACATGGCCGCCCAGCGGGCTGTACTTGATCGCGTTCTGAATCAGGTTTTGCAACACCTGTTCCAGGCGCGTCTCGTCTCCGTTCACGATGACCGGCTCGGGCGCGGGGATAAATTCCAGCGTGTGGCGGCGGAGCGTCGGTTCGACATCGTGGAGGATGGCGGTGAGGAGTGCCTGGAGGTCGACCGGCGCCCATTCGAGGCTGAGCTGTCCCTGCTCGATCCGGCTGACGTCCAGCAGGGCCGCGACCATCTTTTCCAGGCGCAGGGTCTGCTGGTGAATGGTGCGCACCATGCGCGCATTCTGCTCGCCCAGCGCCTGCTCGGGCGAGCCCTGGAGGAGGAGCTCGGCGTAGCCCTTGAGGGACGTGAGCGGGGTTTTGAGCTCGTGCGAGGCGAGGGTGATGAACTGATCGCGGAGGCGCACGGCGGCTTCCGCTTCCGACCGGGCGGCGTGCTCGCGCCGGAGCAGTTCCTCGCGCTCGGCCTCGACCTGCATGCGCACCGTCACATCCATGAGCGCCACGGCGCAGCCCGCGACCTGGCCCTGCGCGTCGAGAATCGGCGCGGCGCTGTTCAGAACAAAGGCGCGCGAGCCGTCGAATCGCTCGATCTGCAGTAACTGTCCCACCACGGTTTTGCCCTTTTGCACTGCCTGCGCCGAGGCCCATTCCTCCGGCTGGACCGGCCGGCCTGTGTCCACCCACCAAGCCTTGTAGGCGGCGTAATCGTCCACCGAGCGCGTCGGCGGGCGGGGCCCGCCCCACACCTTTTCAAACTCGTGGTTCGATTGAACGGTCCCCCCCTGCGCATCGACGATTGCTACCCCCACGGGCAGGGCCTCCATGACCGCCAAAAGGCGATTCCGCTCGCTCACTGCCACGGCGCGCGCGGTTTCCAGGAGCTCCTCCGCCTGTTTGCGCCCGGTGATATCTACAAACATCACCGCGAACTGGCGTGGCGCCGGGCGATAGGCAAACACCTCGTACCACCGCTTGAGCGCAGGCGAATAATTCTCAAAGTGTATCGACTCGCCGCTGAGGGCGACACGCCCGTATGCCTCCATCCACGCGGGATCGTCGCCGGGGAGGATTTCATTCACGCATCGCCCGATAATATGCTGTCGCTTGAGCCCGGTCAGCCGTTCGAACGCCGGGTTGACCTCCAAAAAGCGATAGTCGCAGGGCTGGCCCGTCGCGTCGGTCAGGATCTCGTGCAGCGCAAAGCCTTCCGACATGCCCTCAAAGAGCTGGTGATACCGTTCCTCGCTCTTGCCCAGCGCCTCTTCTGCTTGTGCGTGCGCGGCCCGCAGCCGGAGGACATTGACTCCATAGGTCAGGTCGTTGGCCAGCTCGGTCAATAACTCGACCTCGGCGTCCGAAAAAGGATCGGGTTCGCGCGAATAAATCATCAGCGCGCCAAAGGCCTTGCCCTCCGCCAGCATGGGAAAAACGATGGATGAGGCATACCCCCGGCGGAGCGCCTCCTCCCGCCAGGGGAGGCATCGAGGGTCGTTGAGCATATCGCGGCAAATGGATACCTGGCCGGTGCGAATGGCCGTGCCCCCCGGCCCGCGTCCCCGTTCGGTATCCGCCCAGGTCAGTCTGACCGTTTCGAGATAGCCCTCCTCGAACCCGGCATAGGCGACCGGACGGACGGACCTGTTTTCGTCGTTCTCGGCGTACCCGACCCAGACCATCACGTGGCCGCAATCCTGCAGGATGATCTCGCACGCCTCTTGCAGAAAGGCCACTTCGTCGGCGGCGTGCATGAGCGCCTGATTGGCGTTGCCGAGCGCGCGGAGCGTGCGGTTGAGCCGGCGCAGTTCCTGGTCGGCGCGTTTGTGCTCGGTAATGTCCGCGTTCACGCCGATAAAGCGCACCGCCCGCCGGTGGTCGCCCTCGCCCTCAAAATATACGCGCCCGTGCGACGAGACCCAATGCACCGAGCCGTTCGGCCAGACGACGCGGAATTCCCGATGATAGGCGCCCCCCTCCGCGCCGGCAAGCGCCTGGCTGACCGCCAGATTGGTGCCGGCCCGGTCATCCGGATGGATGCACTTGATCGCCCCGTCGTAGCTGATCTCGCTGCCCTGTGACACGCCGAACAGGTCGCGGCACCGCTCGTCCCAGAACACCTCCCCAGTGTCAAACCGATAATCCCATGCCCCCAGGTCTGCCGCCTCCAGCGTGATACGGCGCTGCTCGGCGGATTGCTGCACCAGCGCTTCGGCGCGCTGCCGCTCGGTGATGTCATGCAGAATGCCCTGCACGGCGACGATACGTCCCGTCTCGTCGCGCAGCAGCGTATTGTGCTGCTCCGTCCAGATGATCTGACCATCCTGGCGAACCCAGCGCAGGGGCGGGGGACTCTCAAACCGCTCCGGGTTTTCGAGGAGCGCCTGGAACGCGCCCCGGTCGTCGGGATGGACAATGTGGGACACGAGCGCCGGATCGGCATAGAACTCGTGCGGGGAATACCCGAGGAGCTTGCTGCTGGCCGGGCTCACATATTCGAAAGCGGGCGGGGTGAACCGGTAGCGATAGAGCATATCGGGCATGGATTCGACGAGCGCCCGCAGCTCTTGCGTGGAGGGAAAGATGCTACCCTGGGGGGCGGTTGACCCGGCTGGATTGAGATCCTGCATATAATGCGCATTCTACGTGAATTTATCGAAACGTCAATAAATTCTCTCACTGTCCCGTCGCCGAAAAAAAGGGCTGGGGAGCATAACTCTCCCCAGCCGTTCGCGCATCACCGACCGTCCCTTTGTCTATGTTCTATTGTAGGGGGAGGGTTCCGCTCGGCGTCCCATTGGATGCATTTCCGGAGTTCAGGTTATTGCCGAATGAGAGAATCGAGCCGTGGGAGGAGGTGGTCAACCCGCGTTGATTATCCGTTGTGGTCACGTTGCTGATTCGAATCTTGGCCAGGGTCCCGATTGCGTTGATTCCGCCGTCGGTCGCGGCGGTCCCGTTGCTGGCGGCGATGGAGTTGTCGATAAACATGGAGGTCGCCAGGGTCGTAGAAACTGCCAGGAATCCGCTGCTCGAGTTTTGCGATGCCGTGCTGTCGTTCACCGTCACGGTCGCAGAGTCTTCGGCGCGCACGCCAAAAAGATTCAGTATGCTGTTTACTCGGACCAGGCTCGCTTTGGCCAGGCCGCCCCCGGCGGGCTTGACGAGGACTCCGCCGCCGGCATTATTTTGTAGCAGTGAGTCGCTGACAAACAACTGGCTGTTGCCTGCTTGATTGGGCTCGTAGTCGATGCCGACCTGGGTGAATTCCTGGACGTGGACATTCTCGACGGTGAGGCTGCCACCCGAGAGGAACCGGATGCCGTTGAGTCCGGTATTCAGGCCATCGACAT
>JBAVQS010000395.1:0-2770 GCA_049694275.1 Anaerolineae bacterium
ACTGTGCTCGAACATCGTGTATAATCTCTGGCGAGTTGGAAGTCATGGTTTCTCTCCTGAAGTGGTTTGGGCAAACTCACTTTACCAGAGAGGAGCCTGACTTTCAACTCAAATGAAACGCACCCAAATCATTTCTTGGCCCACGTGAGGAGAACCGCCAAAAGCCCAAAAAGTACGACCAGACTGGCGAGAATCGAGTACATGGTCACGCTCGGGCCGATGCGCTCGAAGAGTTGACCGATGAGGGCCGGGAGTACCATACCCCCTGCGCCCGAGCCAACAAAGAACCAGCTCGACACCCCCGCCGTTACCGTCAAACGGCGCTCGGCGAACGCCAGGAGTGTGGGAAAGATGGACGCCATGCCGAGCCCTGCGCCCAGCGTTCCGCCGCCGACCGCCAGGAGCGAGCCCGGCCAGAGAATAATCGCGCCCACACTGGCTGTGGCGATGAGCAGATCGACGAACAGAATCGAGCGATGCGAAAAGCGCGCCGCCAGCGGAATGCTCAATAAACGCCCGGCGGTCAGCGCACCCCAAAAGAGGGCGGTGAGATAGGCGGCAATCTCGGGCGTCGTCAGATGCAGCGCCGTCGTGTAGGTGAAAATCCAGCCGCCAAAACTCCCTTCTGCGCCGACATAGAAAAAGAAAAAGAGGGTAAGCAGCGCCACCAGGAGCCAGTTGATCCGGGCTGGCTTGGCGCCGTGATGAGTTGCACTGTGCTGTGGGCTGGGGAGACGAAGCAACAGGGGAATGGCCGGCAGCGCCAAGATTGCCAGCATCCAGTAGGCCCAGTTAATATCGCCGCTCCACAGGATGGCCTGCGCCAGGATCACCGGTGCGAGGAATGCGCCCAGGCCAAAGAAAAAGTGGAGCCCGTTCATGTAGGGGCCAGCTGAGCGACCGTGCACCCAGAGTAGAAGAGTGTTCACGCCAACATCGAGCACCCCCTCCCCTGCCCCCAGCAGAAGGATGACGAGCGCCAGGAGCCCCAGCCACGGGATCATTGGAGTAAAAACAAGCATCACCGCCATGAGGCCGAGCATTCCCGCGAGGACCGGATGACCGCGCACGCGATCATAGAGCCAACCGGCGCCCAGGGAACCCAGGAGATAACCCAGCGCCTTGGCCGTAAAGAGAAAGCTGATCGGGCCGATTGCGGTCCCCGTATGCACCGCTAGCCCCGGCAGAGTCGGCCCCAGGACTGCGGCGGCCAATCCCAGGGCGATGAAAGAAACATAATAGGCGACGGTTTTCGCGATGCGCCGCTCATCCGGAGCAGCCGCGACCGGTAAGGTTGTCTCTGTCACATCCATTCCTTGTGATAATTTGGTGGTATAACTTGCATGGAGATTATACGCAAAGAGTCCGTTCTCACCAATCAGGAACCACACCGGAACCGGGCTTGGCCCATTTGGGCGCACACACTGAACGGAATCCATCTAAGGAGAAAAACGATGACCACACAATGGACATTCGACAACATTCCAGGCAGACAGGGCAAGCGCATCATCATCACCGGAGCGAACAGCGGGATCGGATATCAGGCGGCCCGCGCCCTCGCCGGCAAAGGGGAATCCATCATTCTGGCAGTACGCGATACCCGCAAAGGTGAAGCGGCGGCGACAGAGATCCGGAGCGCGTGGTCTCAAGCGGCGGTCGAGGTGATGGCGCTCGACCTGGCGGATTTGGCGAGCGTGCGGCGCTTTGCCGAAACTTTTCGCGGGCGATATGCAACCCTGGACGTGCTCGTCAATAATGCCGGCGTCATGGCAATCCCGTATCGCAAAACAGCAGATGGATTCGAGATGCAATTCGGGACCAACCACCTGGGGCATTTCGCACTGACCGGGCTATTGATGCCGGCGCTGCTCGCCGCCCCGGCCGCGCGTGTCGTGACGGTGAGCAGCTATATGGAAAGTTTCGGCCACATCGCGTTCGACGACCTGAACCGGTTACGGCATTACAACCGCTGGGGCGCCTACAGTCAGAGCAAGCTCGCCAATCTCCTTTTTGCCTACGAGCTGCAACGGCGTTTCACCAGCGCAGGGGTTCACGCGATCAGCGTCGCGTGTCACCCCGGCTATGCGGCAACCAACTTGCAGAGTGCGGGACCCAAGATGGAAGGGTCAAGGATCGGCCACCTCTTTTGGCAGGGGATGAACCTGTTTGCTCAGGATGCGGCAATGGGGGCCCTCCCCTTGCTATATGCGGCGGTCGCGCCAGTTCACGGCGGCGATTATATCGGCCCTCGGGGTCTGTACGGGACGCGCGGTGCGCCGCACAAGGCACGTTCGAGTGGACGCTCGCATGACGAGGCGGCAGCGCGGCGGCTGTGGGAAGTTTCAGCAGAACTGACCGGGATGAAGGATTGGGCGCTGAGCGTTAGTTCCTGACGGTCAGCGTCATCGCGTATTATTTGATATTTGCCCTGCTCCATCTCACAGAGCTGACCGGCGGTAACGCCGACGCCCAAACCAGACGAGCAGCACACCGGCAAGCGCCATCAAGAGCCACTCCTCCGGCTCAGGCACACCTGTTACACCCAGAGCAGCAGGCGTGGTCGTACCTAGTGACCTGAAGCCTAAATTCTGCAATAAATTAGTTGACGGATTACGCCGAGCATGCTAGGGTTGGTTGTCATCCTAGACAGGTACGGAGCGAGAAGGTATGCGCGGTCGTAAACCCGACAAATTCAGATTGAAATGGAAAGACAAGCGCTTCTTGCAGGAACTCTTGCAGGATGGGCAGGTCCCCTGGAAAGTTGCTCGTC
>JBAVQS010000396.1:0-3679 GCA_049694275.1 Anaerolineae bacterium
TTCAGGACGTTTGTGAGTGTGGAACCATCTGTGACCGAGCTCTGTGATGCCCAAGAACGCGGTGCCCAGGGATTGACGCTGATCCTGGATGATGCCGAAGCCGAGCGTTTGGTCCGTGCCGCCCAGCGGTACGAAGACCGGGCGATCACGCGCCTTTACCAGCTCTATGCAGACCGGATTTTGCGCTATATTTTCTATCGCGTGGGCGAGCGCGGTCGGGCCGAGGAGTTGACGGGCGAAGTCTTTGTCCGGTTTTTGGAGAATATTGGGACCTTTCGCCTGGGCGCACAGGGACAGACACTGGCGCTGACGGGGTGGATTTATCGCATTGCGCATAACATTGTGATCGACGAATACCGCCGGCGCAAAGTGCGCCATGACGTGGAGGAACTCCCCGAAGATTGGGAAGAGAACTATGCGGTCGGGCCGGGAATGGATGTGCATTTAACGCGCGCTGATCTACAACTGGCGCTGCGGCGGCTAACGGACGAGCAACAGACGGTCATTCTGCTGCGATTTGAAGAGGGATTAGAGAGCTCCGAGGTAGCCCAGATTATGGGCAAGACCGAAACTGCAATCAAGGCGCTCCAGCGACGGGCCCTGGCAACCCTGGCGCGGTTGCTCTCTCCGGTTCAGGCCTGATGGGCCTAGATTTGATTTTATCCATGTCGAATAATCTGGAAGACAAGCTGAATGTAGAGCGTGAGCAAGCGCCTGTGGATCCCTATGCGCCACTCGCGGACGAAATTGTGCGGGTGTTTATGGAAGAATCCCCCCGCATGGCGCCGGCGGTGCAGTCGCGGCAATTGGCTGCGCTGCGGGCTCGCGCAGCCGAGAAACGGGCGGAGCGCAAACCGTCGCGGTGGGGCTGGTTGGCCCCTGTCCCGCGTTGGGCGCAGGTCGCGGCCATTGCGCTGGTCGTGGTACTGCTGGCGAACGGCATTTCTGTGGCATCGGCAAGTAGCCTCCCCGGTTCCCCGCTCTATCCGGTCAAGCGGCTGACCGAGCAGAGCAACGTGTTGATGAGCCCGACGGCCGGGGATCGAGCCCGCCTGTGGATGAGCCTGGCGAGCCGGCGATTGGACGAGGCGCAATACCTGGTAAGTCACGGGCAGCGGGTAGATGATGCGACGCTCGACGCGATTGACGAGAGCATTGCGCGCACACTCGGTGAGATTGCCAGTACGCATGGGACCGAGCGCCTGACCCTTCTCAAGATGCTGGTCGAACTCGCCGTGCGCCAACAGGGCATACTCGACGGAATGGCGGCCCAGGCAGCCGAGCCCGCAGATCGCGCGCGGCTGGAACAATCAGCGCGGTTCCTGGAAGGGGTTGGGTCCCTGGCCGGTGATGCGCAAAATAGCCCGGCTACACCGCTGATTATGCCGACCTCGACTTTAACCAGTAGTCCTACTGCGACGAGTACATCGACGGCGACGCGAACGGTTACGGCGACCGCCGAGCCAACCGATGCACCTAAACCGAGCGCGACGGAGACCGCGCAGCCGACGGCTCTTCCGCCCGCTCCGACGCACGCGCCCGCGCCGCAGACAGGCGAACCGGGAGACCACAATGCGACGGCGACGCCCGGGGACAAGCCAGAGAACCAACCGACGGCAGAGCCGACAAACAAGCCGGAGAACCAGTCGACAGCAGAGCCGACAGAGAAACCGGGAAACCAACAGACGCCTGAACCAACGGAGAAACCGGGAAACCAACAGACGCCCGGGCCGACAGAAAATCCGGGCAGAACGGCCACCGAAGCGCCGAATGGCGGGCAGAGCCCTACCCCGGCAAGGACAGGCACACCCGACAATTAATAATGAGACAATGGTACCATGCAAGGCCGGTATCCCTGGCCCTCTCCCACCCGTTTGTACGGTCAGACTGCAATGCTGGCGACAAGCAGTCAGGATGAAGGAACCTGCATGCGATTCACGCTGGCAAAGTCAAACAGGAGGGAGACCCAAATGTATCGTCGTATTTTAGCCTTGCTTGGGGGGCTGTTCGTCATGGCTCTGGTAGCGGGCACGCTTGCGGCCGCGAGCGCTTCCGCTTCGACCCTGACCACCGTTAGCGGCAAGCTCAATACCGTCAATCTCGCCACAAGGCAGATGACGGTTTCGACCAGCACGGGAACGGTTACGCTCAAGTGGAACAGCACGACCCATTTCGTTCGAAATGGCGTTGCCGCCAGTTCCAAAAAGCTCGTTCTGCGTGACACTGTCACTGCCAAGTATAACAGTGGAACGGGGATGGTGACTCTATTGACCGCCACCGGTCCGGCCGTTACGGTTGTCTCGGGCGCGGTCACGTATGCTGCCAAGGGGACGGGTGTTGTGACCATCGGGACCACCAGGGTGCACACCAGCGCCAATACCAAGATTGCGCGTAACGGCAAGGTCGTAGCGCTCACTTCTTTGACGCGCAAGGATGTGGTGGTCGTTCACGTTGCAGCCGGGACCAACAACGCGCTCGACATGGAAGACAATGGCCCCGAAGAGGGTCAGGTGCAGGGGACGATTACCGCGATCAGTGGTAACAGCGTCACGATTACGCCAACGGATGGAACGGCGCCGGTAACCGTTACTGCCGACGCGAATACCATGATTGAACTGGATGGACAACCGGCGGCGCTGACCGATCTGCAATTGAATATGACCGCCGAAGCCGAATATGATCCCTCGACCATGTTGGCCTATTCGATTGACGCGGAAAGCGAAGGGGAAGACCTGGAGGTGACCGGTACCGTCGCCGCCGTGGACACCACGAACAATACGATTACGATCGCCCCGTCGGATGGGAGCCCGGCGGTCATGCTGAACGTGACCGCATCGACCGAGATCCAGGTGAATGACGCGAGCGGGACGCTGGCCGATGTGCAGGTGGGCATGCCGGTCCAGGCCGAGTACGATTCGGTGACGATGACAGCCAACAGCATCGACGCCGGAACGTCGGCTGACAATTAGTGGAGAGATACCCCGGATAGATTTCTTGCAACAACGAAAATACCCCGCCGCATTTTGCGGCGGGGTATTTTTAATATTCATTTGTCGCTGACGCCGACCCAGACATGATTGGGCAAAATCGTGTGCTTGGCGGCCAGGTGAATGTGGGCCGGGAGCGCGGTGTCGGGTTTGTAATCCTTGTCGTTCACAAAACAGGTATTGGGCGCGATGCCGAACTTGTCCTGATAGCGCTTGACTGCATCTGCAATCTTGCGGTCGATCGGGTTGGCCGAAGCATCATACCACAACAAACCGGATTTCATATTTCCTCCATTTGAATTGAGTGATTGTTGTGAGTCAGGTTAAGGTCTTGTTTGGAATGCTCTAGACGAGCGCCACCTCCCAGGTATTGGCGTGAACATCCTGAAAAAGCTCGAACGCGCCTTCGCGGCAGCGCACGCGAAAGCAGAGGCTCGGGTTGCGTTTCATGCTGGTCCAGCAATGCTCGATCTGCTCGACATTGTATATCTTGCCGCGCCAGCGGAAGCGTTTGGGAAAATATCCAAAGCGCTTTTCTTGAACCTCGACGGCCTCGCGAATGCCGCGCCGTACGCGTTTGAGTTTGAGCGGTGCGGTGCTATTTGCAATCATCCTTCATCATCTCCAATAATTCTCCAGTCGCGACTGTCGATCACGTCGTCGTGCATGGAAGGGGGATAGGGATTGTAGGC
>JBAVQS010000397.1:0-11202 GCA_049694275.1 Anaerolineae bacterium
CAGAACGCCTTTATGGTATAATTCACGAAACTCGACCGGCCATACCATTTATGCCAGATGATACTATCCTGCGCGACCGCAAGGTCGAGCACCTGCGAATCAACCTCGAAGAGAACGTCCAATTTACCGAAATCGGCAACGGACTGGAGCGCTATCGGTTTATCCACCAGGCCCTCCCCGAGGTCGATCTCGACGCCATCGACACCACGCTGACCCTGTTCGGACGCCGCCTCCGCGCCCCGATTCTGATCTCGTCGATGACGGGGGGCGCGGCCGAGGCCGAGCGCATCAACCGCAACCTCGCTCAAGCCGCCCAGGCCGCCGGTGTGGCTATGGGCCTCGGCTCGCAGCGCGCGGCAATAGAAGATGCGAAACTGGTCGGCACCTACCAGGTCCGGGAATTGGCCCCTGATGTGCTCCTGCTGGCAAACCTCGGAGCGGTCCAGTTGAATTATCGCTATGGCATCGACGAATGCCGCCGGGCCGTGGATATGATTGAGGCGGATGCGCTCATTCTCCATCTCAATCCCATTCAGGAGGCGGTGCAGGCCAAAGGAAACACCGACTGGTCTAACCTTCTGAACAAGATAGAAACCGTCTGCCGCACGCTGCCCGTCCCGGTGGTCGTCAAAGAGGTCGGGTTTGGCATCTCGGAACAGGTTGCGCGTAAGCTGGCAGAGGTGGGGGTGGCCGCCATCGACATCGCGGGCGCGGGGGGAACATCGTGGGCGGCAGTCGAATCGCGGCGCGCGCCGACCCCGGAACTGCGCGCACTGGCCGAACGGTTCTGGAATTGGGGAATTCCGACGGCCGACAGCCTGGTCCGCGCGCGGCGCGGAGCGCCGAATACACCGATCTTCGCCACCGGGGGAATCCGGGACGGTGTCGAGATTGCTAAAACGGTGGCGCTGGGGGCAACACTGGGTGGGCTGGCCTCGCCCATGCTCAAACTCGCCAACCTGTCTGCCGATGTGGCGCGCGCGGGGCTGGAAGCGATTGTGGCCGAGATGCGCGTCGCCATGTTTGGGATTGGAGCGGCCAACCTCCCGGCCCTGCGTGACACCCCGTTTCTGGAACAGGTCAAGTGAATGGATATGCGCGTCTATCTCGAGGCAATTGAAGCAGAACTGACCGCGGCGCTGGCCCCGGCCAACTTGCCATTGCGTGATTCGCCGTTATTTGCCGATTTTCTCAATATGCTACGGTATCATCTGGGCTGGACGGACGCGCAGGGGAATACGGTTCGCGCGGATGTGGGCAAGCGCTTGCGTCCCCTTCTGGTCCTGTTGAGCTGCGCGGCTGCACAGGGGGAGTGGCAAAAAGCGCTCCCGGCGGCGGCGGCAATAGAGTTGGTCCACAACTTTTCGCTCATTCACGACGACATTGAGGACCGCAGCGCCGAGCGGCGGGGCCGGGCGGCCGTCTGGAAGGTATGGGGGCTGGCGCAGGGGACGAATGCCGGAGATGCCATGTTTGTGCTGGCGCGGCTGGCGCTCGATCGCGTTCAGGTCGAGCCCTCCACCTGGGCGGAAGTGCATGCGCTCTTTGACCGGGCGACGCTCGCCCTGACACAGGGGCAGTTTCTCGACATTTCGTTCGAGACCCGCGAGATGGTCACGGTGGAGGAGTATATCGGCATGGTCAAGGGCAAGACCGCCGCCCTTCTGGCAGCCTCTACCGAAATGGGGGCGCGGATTGCAACCTGTGATCGGCCGGGGATCCAGGCATTTGCGGACTATGGTGAGAATCTGGGCATTGCATTCCAGATTGTGGACGACGTGCTGGGTATCTGGGGAGACCCGGCCGTGACCGGCAAGCCGGCCGGCGATGATCTCTGGGCAAAAAAGAAATCCTTCCCGGTGCTGGCCGGCGCGGCGAGCGACACGAGCGGAGAGGTACAGACCTTTTTGCGGCAGCCCGAAGTGACCCTGGCCGATGTGACCCATGTCCTTTCGATCATGGAGCGAACGGGCGCCCGCGAGCAGACAGAGGCCGCGGCCGAGGGATATTTGCGCCGGGCGCTGGAGGCGCTCGATCGAACCAGGCTTGAGAATCCTGCGATGGATGAGTTGAGAGGAATGGCGGAGCGGGCCGTCAAACGAGAAAAATAGGGGACAGGTTGCAGGCGGCAAGTCACAAGCCGCAGGTCACAGGCGACAGGTTGCAGGCGGCAGGTCGCAAGCCACAGGTCACAGGCGGCAGGGCACAGCAAATTGCAGGCGAAGGTGGGAGGGGGCGCACGGCGCCCCTTTTTATTTGGCAGGCGGGGGTGGGCTGTCGGACATATCCTCATCGGGAAGAAAGCGCCAGAGGAGCTGGTTGGAGACGAGGCGGCCGCGCGTGACAAGATGCATCCGCTCCGCGTCGACCTCCATGAAACCCCAATCCGTTAACTGTTTAATCGTCTCTCCGAACCGGTCGCGCACATCCTCGCCAAAGCGGGCGCGGTATTCCTCGAATACAATTCCCCGTTCCAAACGCAGGCCCAACATCAGGGTATCCCCAATCTCAATCTCGCGCGAGATGGGTTCACGCGTGGCCACAACCGATTCGCCGTTTGCGATTCGAGCGATATATTCGGCGGGCGCGCACAGGTTGGCATAGCGCTCGCCGCGGAAAAATGAGTGCGCACCCGCGCCAAAACCGAGATAGGGCTGGTTGAGCCAATAAGTCAGGTTGTGACGGGACTGATGGCCGGGCCGGGCATAGTTGGAGATCTCGTAATGCTCAAACCCAGCGGCGGTCAGGCGCTCGTGGGCCAGCAAGAACATATCGGCGGCCAGGTCAGCCGCCGGCTCGTGCACCCGGCCGCGCGCAATCTGGCGGGCGAGCGCGGTGCCCTCCTCGACCTGCAAGCCATAGAGTGAGAGGTGCTCCGGCTGCCAGGCAAGCGCCCGGTCGAGGGTCTGCGCCCAATCGTCGAGCGCCTGGTCGGGAAGGCCAAAAATAAGATCGAGGTTGAGGTTGTCAAAACCCAACGACCGCGCCAGGTCAAATGCCTCGCGACTCTCGGCGGCAGTATGCCGTCGGTTAAAGGCTTTCAGCCTGGCATCGTCAAAAGTCTGGACCCCGAGACTCAGGCGATTGACGCCCAGGTCGCGCAGGGCCCGCAACTTGTCGCGATCCACTGTGCCCGGGTTGGCCTCGAGGGTCACCTCGGCGCCAGGCACAAGCTCGAAATGCTGATAGACCGCCCCGAATATCCTTTGGAGAAGCGGCGTGGGGAGAATGGAAGGGGTACCGCCGCCGAGCGCAAGGCTGCCGGCGCGACGGGGCGTTGGAATATCAGACGCCGTGCGTGCGATTTCTTGCGCTAACGCGTTGGTATACGTCTCGAACAGCTTGCCGAGATGGGCGTAGACGTTGAAATCGCAGTAGGTGCAGACGGTTTTGCAAAAGGGAATAAATACAAAGATCGCTGGAGCGTTTTGCATCTTTTCTATCGGGTCTTGCATAAAAAAGGGCCTAATTGAACCTGGCCGAGTTGCTCAAGAGCTGGAAAAACAGTTGCACCGCCCGCGGATCAAAATGGGTCCCGGTTTGTGCGCGGATATATTCGTGCACCTGATCATCTGGCCACGCCTGACGATAGGGACGGGGATGACGCAACGCATCCCATACATCCACCACCGCAAAGATTCTCGCCGCCAGCGGGATATTTTCACCCTGTAATCCACGCGGGTACCCCGTGCCATCCCATTTTTCGTGATGGCAATATGGAATGTCAAGCGCCTTGCGCAGATAATCGATCGGCGTCAGGAGCATATAGGCGTACTCGGGATGCCGCTTCATAATCACCCATTCGTCCTCATTCAGCGCGCCGGGTTTGTGCAGCACAGAGTCGGGAATCCCCATTTTGCCAATGTCGTGCAGGAGCGCGCCGCGGCGAATATCTTCCAGTTCCGTTTGGCTCACCCCCATCAACTGCGCCAGTTTGAGTGTCGTGTCCACCACCCGCCGCGTATGTCCTTCGGTTTCATGGTCACGCAAGTCAAGGGCGTGCGCCCAACCCTCCAGAGTCGTATCGTAGGCCAATTCCAGGTCTGCGGCATTTTTCTGCGTCTGCTCATGGAGGGTGGCGCGGTGAATGGCGTTCGCGGCGATGTCGGCGGTCGCCGCGAGCAAGCGGACCTCGGCGGCGACCAGGTCTGTTTTTCGCCCCCCCCAGATATAGCCAATCAATTTTTCTTGCGCAATGAGCGGCGCTCCGGCGCAGCCGCGAACACCAGCGCGCGCCCATTCCGGATAGGTCAGGTTGGGATCGTTCTCCAAATCGGGGGTGTGATAGGGCGCACGTGTTTTGCTGATGATTGCGTTGATCCCGGTTCCACTCTTTTGGCGCGAGCCGACCAGTGGCGCCCATGCGCCGTGCGCGGCTTCGACGACGGAATCGCCGGTCTGCGGATCGATGATCTCGATGGTCACCGAATCGCAATCGAGCAAACTGACGATTTGCTGGACAATAATCGGCAACATATCCGTCCGCGTGGCTGCCGTGCGCAAGGCCGCACTGAGGGCCGCAATGGCCTGTAACTCGCGCTCGCGCTGTTTGCGCTCGGTAATATCAACCGCCGTGCCGACCATCCCTTTGATCTCATTATCCGGCCCTGATAAGGGGGCATAGCGAACGTCCCAGCTCACACCCAACGCCTCCATGCTAAAGTTTACCGGTTCGCCCTTGAGGGCGCGGCGCACATTCTCGTTGGCCGATTCCAGATCCCGATAGACATCATAATGGGACAGGCCGACGACCTGGCCCGGCCTTAAGCCAATGCTCTTGAGCCCGGCGCCGGTGGAGAGTTGGAAAATGCCGTTGGCGTCGAGTGTGAAAAGGATAATGGGCGCGGCTTCCACTGCGCTTTTCAGGAGAATATCGCTCTCGCGCAATGCATGCTCCGCCTGCTTGCGCTCGGTGATATCACGCGTGGTGACGACGATTTCGCGAATATCCGGGTTTTCCAGTAGGTTTTGCGCAGTGGTTTCCACCCAGCGCCATGCGCCGTCTTTATGCCGGATTCTATATTCGGCGTGCAAGGGTACTCCTGGACGTTGAACAACTTGCGCCCAATATTGACGCATTCCATCCATATCATCCGGATGCACGGTTTCAAATCCGCTATGTCCCACCCGTTCTTGATCGGCATAGCCGTTAATTCGGCTGTAAGACGGACTGCGGTAGGAAATGACGGCGTTGGCGTCGCCGAAAAGGATGCCATCATTGCTGTTCTCGACCACCGCCCGGAATTTCGCCTCGCTTTTGCGCAGCGCTTGCTCCCCCCGCTTGCGCTCGGTAATGTTGCGAACAATGGCCCACATACCCTGATCCTTGCCGTCCTTATCCCTGACCAGGATAGTTCGCAATTCAACCGGGAATATCTTCCCATCTTTTCGACGGTATTCCTTCTCGTACACCGACGAATAACCTTGCGCAAGAACTTGTTCTTGAATGATCGTCTGCTCGAACGCATGCCATTGCGCCGGCGTCAGGTCAACATACGTCAGATTTTCAAGCTGGCCGCTATCATATCCCAGCATGTGCCGGTACGTTTCGTTGAATTCCTTGAGCCGGCCCGTCATATCCACATACACGAAACCGTCGCGCATGGTCTCGTAGAGTTTACGGTATTTGGCTTCGCTTTCCTGCCCGGTCATCTCGGCTTGCTCGCGTGCGCTGTTTTGTTGCCGCGCCAGGGCCAGCGCGTTTTCAAGTCGACCTACGACGAGGTCCATGGTCCGGTTCATAAAGACCAGCGCGAGCGCGACAAAAAACCAGGTTGAAATTGGCGAATAGGAAAAAAACGAGGGGAGGGCGGCGCCGCTTTGTTGAAAAACAGCAAGTCCCAATCCGCCGACCAGGTTGGCGATCAGAAATGCGTTTCCGACGCGCGTTCGAAACAACAGGCCGATCACCGTGGTGATGGCGACGACTACTATCACGACCGGACTGGCAATGCCGCCGCCCAGCACGGCCAATCCGGTGCATATACCCCACCCCGCGGTAACCATGAACGTGCTGGCAAATTCCAGTTGACCGCGAAAGAGGAAATACCGGGCGATGATGTACAAAACAAAGAGCAGCGCAAGAACGGCCCAGGACTCGGCCTGGTGCTTGGCAAAGAAAGGCACAAAAACAAGGGCGCTAACGACCAGCGCGATGAAGAAATAGAGGCCTATGGTGTTCATGAGCCGCGCTTGAGCGGTTTTTTCTGGATCGCCCGGAAAAATCGGGGGTTCGAGCCACTGTTTAATCTGTGTTCGCATCGGACACACCTGTCTTTATATTTCCATACGAGAGGCTTGACCGGCAGGTCTCATCCATTTTACCCGTTTGATTTACGTGCTGCTTTATCCGCATACATTTGCCGGTCTGCAATGGCAAGCGCTTGTGTTAATTTTCCTTGCTCTACGGTCGACACGCCGAGCGATAACCGGATAGGCAAGCTGGTGTCCTCGGCGTTACGCTCGGTCAATTTTGCGCGGATGCGCGACAACATTCGTTCGGCCATCGCCCCATCGGTATTGGGCAGCAGCACGCCAAACTCGTCCCCGCCGATGCGGGCGATGATGTCGGATGCGCGAAATGTTTCCGACAAGACACGCGCAACCCGTTTGAGCCGTTCGTCGCCCACCGCGTGCCCAAGCGTGTCGTTTGTTATTTTCAGGTCGTCCAGATCGCCAACGATAATGCTCACGGGAAAATCCCGGCCCAGTTCCATTCGCGCCAGCGCGGCATCAAAGAACGAACGGTTGAACAGACCGGTCATTGCATCGGTGAACGCCAGTTTTTGCACCTCGGCATAGAGCCGCGCATTTTCGATGGCAATCGCGGCGTGATTGACAAAGGCTTGTAGCCGTTCGGCGTCCAGTGGGGTGAACGCATTGGGCGTGGCCCTCGCCACGCTCAAATAGCCGATGATTTCGCCCTTGACCGTGATCGGCACGCCAAGATGGGAGCGAATCCAGGCGTTCAACGGAGTGGTCACCCAGCCGTCATACGCTCGCGTGTCGGCGATGCTGACCGGCGCCCCGGTCTTTTGCATCTCGCGCAGATTACGCGCCTGTGAGACCGGGAGTTGCATGCCCTTCATCCCGATCAGGGGGTCGCGCTTGTCGCGACAGGCGACGATCCGCGCGATCTGGCGCGCCGCATCCAATAGAATCACATCGACCGAATCATAAGGTACGACCTGTCCCACATTATCCAGAACGCGATCCAGCACATCGTCAGAATTGAGCGAACCGTTCAGCGCGGCGGCGCTGCGGCTCAACGCTTCGGCGAGGGTGCGTTGTTCCCGCTCGGCTTCTTCCGCCTGCTTGCGTTCGGTGATGTCGCGCGCCAGCGTAATGAACCGATCGGCAGTCCTCTGAGCGCCGCGCTTGGCCTGGATGCTCAGTTCATACCAGCGCCTCCCGGCTGGCATATCCATTGCATAGGTCGCGCCGCGATGCCAACCCTGCCGGTCGGCCTCGGCCAGCGCGTCCATAATCACCCTGGCTACAGGCGCGGGAATGATCTCTCCGACCGTTTTACCCAAAAATACTTCCGGAGGCAAGTACAATGGATCATGCGTCGGGGTACGATAATTGAAAAAACGTCCTTCCCGATCCACCTCAAACAACATGTCGGGAATGGCGTCGAGGATCGCCTGGGTTTCCTCCCGGCTCGCGTAAAGCGCCTCCTCCACCTGCTTACGCGCGGTAATATCCAGAAATGAGGACAGCAAGTATTGTTCGCCGTTCAGTTCAATCAGCTCCATTTCCATCAACCCATTCAGGATTTCACCGGATTTCCGCTGCAACTGGACTTCGCGGTTGTGCACACGGGCGCCCGCCAGGAGCGTTTGCACCATCCGCTCACGCTGGTCAGGCTGAACCCACAGCTTTAATTCAAGCGCCGTGCGGCCTAAGAGCTCATCGCGGGTATAACCGAACAAATTACACCACGCATCGTTCGCATCCACGATCCGGCTATCCATACTGGAAATGCCAATGCCGATTGGACTGGAGTGAAATATCGTGGAAAAGCGCGCCTCACTTTTTCGCAATGCATCTTCTGCCTGTTTGCGCTCGGTGATATCGCGGCAAATACTTATCATGGCCGGGATACCATCCCAGACGATCCGCCGCGCGCTGACCTCTGTGGGGACAAGCGAACCGTCTTTGCGCCGGTGTACGGTTTCAAAGGTGTGATAACCCTGTCGCATCAATCGGTCAATCCGTTCCGACACGTAGCGGCTCTGCTCCGGCGAATCAACCTGGTCGATCGTCATCGCCATCAGTTCCGCACGCGTGTAACCGAGCCGTTCTATCGCCAGCGCGTTGACCGCCAGCATATGCGCCTGTTCGTCATGGATAAAGATCGCATCGCCGGCGCCGTCGAACAGAGACCTGTATTTTTCTTCACTCTGGCGCAACGTAATCTCTGCTTTTTGGAGCGCGTCGTTTTGCCGCCGCGCCAGCGCCAGGGCGCCGGCCAGTTTACGCACCGTGAGGTTGATGGTCCAGTTGATAAATACCAGGGAAAGCACGAAAAAGAACCAACTGGCCATCGGCGAATGAACAAAATACTGGAGCGACGCAACCGTGCTTGGCGGCATACTGGCAATCCCCAGTCCGGCGAGGCTGCTGAGGACCAGGAAAACCATACCCACACGCGGATGAAATAGCAGGCCAATGGCAACGGTGATGGCCGCGAGCGCAAACATGAATGGGCTAGAGATACCGCCGCCGATCAAAGCCAATCCTTCACACAATATCCAGCCCGAGGTCATCATGAACAGGCCGGCAAAGGTGAGGCGCCCACGGAACAAGAGATAACGCGAGAAAAGATACAAAACGAAGAGCGCCAGAATCACGGCCCAGGACTCTGCTTGATGACTCGCAAAAAGGGGCACATACACAACCGTGGCAATACCCAGCGCCAGGACGAAATAGAGTCCCATGGTATTCATGGTTCGCGCTTGGGCGGTTTTCTCTTCGTCGCCGGGAAAATAGGGTGGGGCAAGCCAATGTTCAAGTGTGCTTTGCATCTTGCAACCCTTCAAGAAGAAAATGAGTAGTTTTACTTTTCGCACTCCTTTCCATGGTAAAGTATAAAGTCCCGTTTGACAAATGGCACGAACAGACGATAATAAAAGGGAACGGAACAGCAAATTCTTGAACTGGATGCGCGCCAGGCTCTGTGAAGAAATGCAGTGCCTCGGCGCTTTTTTTTGAGCATGCGCCAAGCAGGATGACGATCAGCGAGAGAGGCGAAGATAGAACTGCCCACCACGCGACAAGAGGGGAAATTGCCAGACCGCGATTCTCGGTAGCCTTACGGAATCATAAAGCAAGTCAAAATTAAGGCACAGATTCAGACTTTCGGAAAATGATCCCCGACGGAGGACGCGCTTCCGGCAAGTCACAGGAGAAAAACACCATGCAGTCCAAATTATATGTAGGGAACCTTTCCTACAATGTGTCGGAGGATCAGCTCCGGGACCTTTTCGGCCAGGCCGGGGAGATCAAACAGGTCACGCTGATTATGGATCGCGACACGCGCCGGCCCAAAGGCTTTGGCTTTGTCGAGATGATCAGCCAGGAAGACGCCGAAAAGGCCATTCGGATGTTTCATGACCAGGAGTTAGACGGGCGCCGCATGACGGTCAACCTGGCCAAACCGCGCGAGGATAACGGCCGAAGCAATCGCCCGCGCTATTAAGTCTGACACGCGCAGGTTATTTCAGGTCGATTCGGGCCGTCATTTGCTCAAGCAAATGACGGCCCTTTGCTTTGCCGCGCGAAACGGAAACCCCGTTCATCACCCACATGCTTTCCAACAGACGTGGAACGTATCTGTTACCGGCGCAGTTTATGTGAGGGAACCCCTTCGCCACGCGAACAGAACAACGACGATCACGGCGAGGAGGGTAAGAATGCTGATGATTGCTCCCACCTTGAACGAGAGTGGGTCATAGATCATGCGAACCTGGTGCGGGCCGGGGGAGAGTACAATTGCACGAAAGATGGAATCAGCGTGGAGGACCTCGGCGTCCTGGCCGTCGACCAACGCGTGCCACCCCGGATAATAGATCTCGCTCAGGACGAGATAGCGATCCGCGCCATCCGCGACCTTGAGATCGATCTCATTGGGGCCATAGCCCGTAATCTCCACGGCGCCCTCATCGCCCGCCCGGTCCACTGTGTGCGCAGTTCCCTTTTCGAGCAAGACCACCTGGCGCGGGTCATAGCGCGGGTCCTGCAATGTGGCAAGGGTCTGTTTGGGATCGCTCATCACGATGCTTGAATAGACGACGCGCGCCCGCGGCAACCAGGTCTGATTCTCCCAGACGCTCACCCCACTCGCGCCGTCGAATACCCGCTTGAAATTGGATGGCATGGCAGTGCTGCGGCGAGCGAGGACATAGCGAACGTTGAGCCGCTGGTACATGAACGAGTCGCGCCCACCAACCGCTTGCCAGTAGCGCTCGAAATCGGCGAGGACGAGGGGGTTGTCGCCGTTGACATCCGAGAGGCCGCTGAGGATGGCGGTATCGGGGAGCCATGCGCCTTCCACGCCAGTCCCACGCGAATCGACGCGGTAATAGTCCCCATCCGCAAGCAAATAATCCACCACGTCCTGCCGGTTGTAGTTCGCCGTCGGGTCGCTCAGGCCGATGTCGATATTTGCGCCGAGACTGAACAGGTCGAAAAAGATGAGAGCGAGCGCGAGCACAGACCAGAGCGGCGCAGTGACGAGACTGCGGCGGCGTGCGAACAAGAGCGCGAGGGAGAGCGCAAGGAGCAGGATAAAGAAAAAGAGGGCATTGGCCGCGCTGCCGATCCGTTGATAGAGCGCCGGGTCCTGGCCCTGGCCAAGGGCAAGGATGGCGAGCGCCGTGCCGCCGGCGGCGAGGGCGACGAAAAGAAATACCCAGGGTGCCACACGGAGGACCGTTTGAAAGGCGCGTTGCTGGGCAGCGGCAAGGGGTCGAACCAGTTGATCGAATCCCATTGCAGCAAGGACGGCGAGCCCGAAATCGAGCAGATAGATAAACCGGGCGGGAGCGCGGAGCTGGCCGACGACCGGCGCGAACGCATAGAACCAACCATGCAGGATGGCATAGCCGCCGAGCGCGAGGACAAGCCCGACCAGCGCGACCAGTCCAAAGAACCACGCTCTGGCATCCCGCCGCCATAAGAGCGCGAGGGCAGCGAGGA